>JBLIJY010000038.1:0-11475 GCA_047636095.1 Hydrogenophaga sp.
AGCGCAACCGGCACTGGTGCCGGCAAACCCACACGAGGATCGTCAAATGGGCGCACACCCAGGCGCTGGTGCGCCCAACAACAGCTCGCCTGTCCAAGAGGTGGGCAAACGCGCGCTGTGTTGCTGACTGTGGTGGGCATTTCGCGCAGGTCAGATGACCAATGGGTGGGCAAAATGGGACATCAGGCTGGAAATTGATTTTCGCCAAGGCAGCTCCAACGGAATTGCGGGCTCGGTGAATTGGAGGTCACGGATTCAGGATACTGACAGACAACGTTACCGCCCGCCCAGCCCCATCCCACGTGAAATCACCTCTTTCATGATTTCATTCGTGCCGCCATAAATGCGCTGCACGCGCGCATCAGCATAGGCGCGGGTGATGGGGTATTCCCACATGTAGCCGTAACCGCCGAAGAGTTGCACGCATTCGTCCATCACCTGGCATTGCAGGTCGCTGCACCAGTACTTGGCCATGCTGGCGGTGGCGGTGTCGAGCTGGTCCACCGCCACCAGCTCGCAGCATTTGTCGACAAACACCCGTGCCACCTGCACCTGGGTTTGCAGCTCGGCGAGCTTGTAGCGGGTGTTCTGGAACGCGCCCACAGCCTGGCCAAACACCTTGCGCTCTTTCACGTAGTCCACCGTCCAGTCGATCGCGGCTTGCGCGGCGGCCACCGCGGTGATCGCGATTTGCAGGCGTTCCCAGGGCAATTGCTCCATCAGGCCGATGAAGCCGCGCCCTTCGTGCGCCGCGCCACCCAGCAATTGGTCAGCTGGCAGTTTCACATTGTCAAAAAACAGCTCGCTGGTGTCTTGCGCCCTCAAACCCAGCTTTTTCAGGCGCTTGCCCTTCTCGAAACCGGGTGTGCCGCTTTCCAGCAGGAACAGGCTGGTGCCTTTGGCGCCTGCCGCCGGATCGGTCTTGGCAACCACGATCACCAGATCGGCGTGCCAGCCGTTGGTGATGAAGGTTTTGCTGCCGTTGAGCAGGTAGTGACCATCGGCCTCGCCACCGGAGGGGCCTGGTTGCCACAGGGCGGTGGTTTTGAGGCCTTGCAAGTCGCTGCCAGCGGCGGGCTCGCTCATGGCGATGGCGCCCACCATGTCGCCGCTGGCCAGCCGCGGCAGGTATTGGGCTTTCTGGGCGTCGGTGCCGTAATGCAGCAAGTAGGGTGCCACGATTTCGCTGTGCAAGCCGTAGCCGATGCCGGTGAAACCTCCGCGCGCCAGCTCTTCCATTTGCACCACCGAATACAGCTTGTCGGCGTCAGACCCGCCATAGGCTTCGGGCATGGTCATGCAGAGGAACCCGTTTTGCCCGGCCTTGCGCCAGACCTCGCGGTCCACATGGCCCTGCTCTTCCCAGGCGGCGTGAAAGGGCGCAATTTCTTTGTCCATGAAGCGGCGAAAGCTGCTGCGAAAGGCTTCGTGATCGGCATTGAACAGGGTGCGTGGAATCATGTCTGTCACCTATCGGACGTTGAGGAAAGTATTTATACAGAGCGTTTGCTTGGTGAAAGTCTATACTGATCCGACACCTCGAACACCCCCAGCCACCACCTATCCAGGAGACAGCGCATGAGCGAAGCATTCATCTTCGACGCCATCCGAACCCCGCGCGGCAAAGGCAAGCGAGACGGCAGCCTGCACGAGGTAAAGCCGGTCAACCTGCTGGCGGGTCTGCTGACCGAGTTGCAGCGCCGCAACGACCTGGACACCACTGCGGTGGACGACGTGGTGATGGGCGTGGTGTCACCCATTGGCGAGCAAGGCTCGGTGTTGCCCAAGGTGGCGGCGCTCAAGGCTGGCTGGGACTGGCGCTGCTCGGGCGTGCAGATCAACCGCTTTTGCGCTTCGGGCCTGGAGGCGGTGAACATGGCCGCGATGAAGGTGAAGAGCGGCTGGGAAGACCTGGTGGTGGCCGGCGGCGTGGAAAGCATGAGCCGCGTGCCGATCGGCTCGGACGGCGGCGCCTGGGCGCAAGACCCAGAGACCAACAGCGCCACGCTGTTCGTGCCGCAAGGCATCGGCGCCGATTTGATCGCCACGCTCAATGGTTTTTCGCGGGCCGATGTGGACGCGTTTGCGCTGGCCTCGCAACAGCGCGCCACCGCCGCGCGCGCGGCGGGTTACTTCGATGCGTCGGTGGTACCTGTCAAAGACGCGCTGGGCCAGACCATCCTGGCGCAAGACGAGTTCATCAAACCCCACACCACCATGGGAGGCCTGGCCGGGCTCAGAGCGGCATTCGAGCAGCTGGGCGCCATGGGCTTCGATGCGGTGGCGCTGCAGCGCTACCCGCAGGTGGAGCGCATCCACCATGTGCACCACGCCGGCAATTCCTCGGGCATTGTGGACGGCGCTGCGGCCCTGCTGATCGGCTCGGAAGCCGCTGGCCAGACGCATGGCTTCACGCCGCGCGCGCGCATCGTGGCGGTCGCGCTCTCGGGCGCGGACCCGACCATCATGCTCACCGGCCCCATGCCTGCGGCGCGCAAGGCGCTGGCCAAGGCGGGGCTCACGGTGGACCAGATCGATTTGTTCGAGGTCAACGAAGCCTTCGCTGCGGTGCCCATGAAGTTCATGCAGGAGATGGGCGTGCCGCACGAGAAGGTGAACGTGAACGGCGGCGCGATTGCACTGGGCCACCCGCTGGGCGCCACCGGCGCAATGATTCTGGGCACGCTGGTCGATGAGCTGCACCGCCGCCAGCTGCGCTACGGGCTGGCCACGCTGTGCGTGGGCGGCGGCATGGGCATTGCCACCATCGTTGAACGGGTCTGACCCCGCGCAGAGGAACACCATGATCACCAAAACCATCCGCTACGAACTCGCCAGCACCGAAATCATCAACATCGCCACCATCACCTTCGACGAGCAGGGCTCACCGGTCAACACCATGTGCCTGCAATGGCAGGACGACCTGGCTGCGGTCACCGCGCAGGTGGTGCAAGACCAGGAGCAGATCCAGGGCATCGTGCTGGCTTCGGCCAAAAGCACCTTTTTCGCCGGCGCCGACTTGAAGGCGGTGATGCGCACCCAGGCCAGCGACGCGCCGCGCATCTTTGCCGAGATCGAGCGCATCAAGAAAAGCTTTCGCACGCTGGAGACGCTGGGTATTCCTGTTGTGAGCTGCCTGAACGGCACGGCGCTGGGCGGCGGCTGGGAGGTGGCGCTGGTGGGCCACCACCGCATCGCGGTGAACGACCGCAAGATCCAGTTTGGCCTGCCCGAAATCACACTCGGCCTGCTGCCCGGCGCCACTGGTATCACCAAGATGACGCGCCTGCTCGGCCTCATGGGCGCACAGCCCCATATTTTGGAGAGCAAACTGTTCGACCCGGAAGAAGCCGCCAGGCTCGGGCTGGTGCACGAGCTGGTGTCCACGCCCGACGAACTCATGCCCCGCGCGCAGGCTTTCATCGCCCAGGCGCAGGGCAAGCCAGAAGCCGCGCAGCATCCCTGGGACCGCGAGGACTACCGCATGCCTGGCGGCACGCCGAGCAACCCGAAAATCGTGGGCATGCTGACGGTGGCGCCAGCGGTTCTCAAGCAGAAGACGCGCGGCCTGTACCCGGCACCCGAGGCGGCGCTGGCCGCCATGGTCGAAGGCGCGATGGTCGACTATGAGACCGCGCTGCGCATCGAGAGCCGCTACCTCGCCAGCCTGATGGTGAGCCCGGTGGCGAAGAACATGATCAACACGTTCTTCTTCAACATGAACGCCATCAAGGCTGGCCAGTCGCGGCCCAAGGATGTGCCACGCTACCAGCCCAAAAAAGTGGGCATCTTGGGCGCAGGAATGATGGGCGCGGGCATCGCTTACGCCCAGGCGACCAGGGGCATCACCACCGTGCTGAAAGACGTATCGATCGAATCCGCTGAGAAAGGCAAGGCCTACACCGCCAAGCTCACGCAAAGGCGGGTGGACAAGGGTCAGATGGCGCCCGAGAAACAGCGAGGCATGCTGGGCCTCATCACATCCAGCGCCAGCGCAGCCGACCTGCAAGGCTGCGATCTCATCATCGAAGCCGTGTTCGAACAACGCGAGCTGAAAGCGATGGTGACGAAAGAAGCCGAGCCCATGCTCGCTGAGGGCGGCTTCTTCGCCAGCAACACCTCCACCCTGCCCATCTCCGGCCTGGCCCAGGCCAGCCAAAACGCCAAGAAATTCGTCGGCATCCACTTCTTCAGCCCGGTCGACAAAATGAAGCTGGTGGAGATCATTCGCGGCAAAGACACCGATAACGAAACCGTGGCCCGCGCTTACGACTACGTGCAGGCGCTGGGCAAGCTGCCCATCGTGGTGAACGATTCGCGCGGGTTTTACACCAGCCGCACCTTTGGCACCTTCGTGATGGAGGGCGCGGCCATGCTCGGGGAAGGCATTCCAGCTCCGGTGATCGAGAACGCGTCGATGCAGGCGGGCATGCCGGTGGGGCCGCTGGCGGTGCTGGACGAGACCGCCCTCTCGCTCTCGGTGCACGTGCTGGAACAGACCCGGCTCGACTTGGCCGCCGAGGGCAAAACCTATGCCACCACACCGGGCGAGCTGCTGGTGGAGCGCATGGTGAAAGAGCTGAACCGCTCCGGCCGCGCAGCAGGCGGTGGTTTCTACGACTACCCCGCAGGGCAGAAAAAGCACCTGTGGCCCGAACTCAAAACGCTGTTTGAGCAACCCGATGTCGCCTGGGACCTGCAGGAGGTTAAAGACCGCCTGCTCTACCGCCAGGCGGTGGAGACCGCACGCTGCCTGGCCGAGGGCGTGCTCACCAGCGTGCACGACGGCAACATCGGCTCCATCTTCGGCATCGGCTTCCCCGCCTGGACCGGTGGTGCGCTGCAGTTCGTCTACAGCATGGGCGTGGACGCCTTCGAGCAGCGCTGCGCCGAATTGGCGGCGAAACACGGCAGCGGCTTTGTGTTGGACGGCAAGGTGAAGGCCGCCATCCGGCAGCACCGGCCGATGTATTGAGCCACTTCGCGCTCCGCGTCAACCTCACGTCAAGCGGTCTCGATAGACTTCAAAAGCCGGCGGCGCTCAGCCAGTCGGCTTTTTCTTGCCTTGGACCCACACAGCGCATGAAGCGCCTCGAACAAAAAATCAGCCTCATCACCGACGCCGCCCAGGGCATTGGCCTGGCCACCGCGCTCAAATTCGCCCGGGAGGGCGCCACCGTCATCGTCTGCGACGTAAAACAGGCGGTGGCGGACGAGGCGGTGCAGCAGTGCGAGGCGCTGGGCGCCACGGCAGTGGGCTTCGTGATGGACGTAACTCAGCGCGACAGGGTGGACGCGGTGGTGGCGCAGGTGGTGGAGCGCTTTGGCCGCATCGACGTGCTGGTCAACAACGCTGGCATCACGCAAGACGCACGTCTGCAAAAAATGACGCTGGAGCAGTTCGACCGCGTGATCGATGTCAACCTGCGCGGCGTCTTCCACTGCGCGCAGGCGGTGGCCGACACCCTGGTCGCCCAGGGCAGCGGCGTGATCTTGAACGCGTCCTCGGTCGTGGGCATCTACGGCAATTTCGGCCAGACCAACTACGCCGCCAGCAAGTTCGGCGTGATCGGTTTCACCAAAACCTGGAGCCGCGAGCTGGGCCCCAAAGGCGTGCGGGTGAATGCGGTCGCGCCCGGCTTCATCGCCACCCCCATCCTCGCCACCATCCCGGAAAAAGTGATTCAGGAAATGGAACACCGGGTGCCGCTGCGCCGGCTCGGCAAGCCAGAAGAAATCGCCAACGTCTACGCGTTCCTCGCCAGCGACGAGGCCAGCTACATCAATGGCGCGGTGATTGAGGTGTCGGGCGGCATGACGGTGTGAGCCGCCTGGGGCAGCGGGCAAAGTCGGCAGCCACATCTGCTCAGCAGCCGACGCCGTGACCAGGTGACTCGGTTTGAGAAGGCCCTGATGAGATACGCTTGCGGGTCGTCTCTATCGAACCAAACGCTTGAAAAACGCGCCCATTCCCGACAATGAGTCCCTGCGGCAAGCCCGTCTGGACAGCCTGGGCGTGCTCGGCACCTTGCCGCAGCCAGCATTCGACCACATCACCGCGCTGGCTTCGCAGATTTGCGGCACGCCCATTGCGCTCATCAGCCTGATCGACCACGATCGGCAGTGGTTCAAGTCGCGCGTGGACCTGGCGGCAGAATAAATTGACCGTGACGCGTCTTTTTGTGGCCACGCGATTCTCGACCCTGCGCGGATTATGGTGCTCCAAGACGCCCGACAAGATGTGCGCTTTGTCGACAACCCGCACGTGCTGGGCGAGCCCAATATCCGCTTTTATGCTGGGGCGCCCATCGTGACCGAAGACGGCTACGCCCTGGGTACCGTTTGCGTGATCGACCAGCGTGCCCGGGTGCTAGAGCCAGCCCAGCGCACCGCCCTGAGCTCGCTGGCCAGCATGGTCGCCCCCTTGCTCGAACACGAGCGGCTGCAGCGCGAGGAAGCCCAGCGCAGCTCAGCCGAGGAGCGCCGACGCAGCCAGATTGCTCAGGCGCTGCTGCAAGCGGGCAGCGAACTCAAATCGTTCGTCGACCCCCATTACGTGTACCAGTTTGTCAATCCGGCCTACCTGGACTACTGGCAACGCAGACCTGAGGACATTGTGGGGCGGCGGGTGGCCAACCTTACCGGCGAGGCGGTGTTTCAGACCCTGATCAAACCCCGGATCGACCGGGCGCTGGCTGGCGAAGCGGTGCAGTACGAGACCCGTTTTGCTTTTCCTGGCCTGGGCGTTCGGCAGGTGGATGTGTCGTACCTGCCCGCTTATGGCGACGCGGGCGAGGTGCTGGGCGTGGTGGTGCGGGTGCAAGACATCGAACAGCGCAAACAGCGCGAAGACGATCTGAACCAGGCGCTGACCAGCCTGCAGCGCAAAACGCTGGAGCAAGAGCGCTTTATCCACATCATCTCGCACGATCTGCGCGAGCCCATCAACAGCATCAATAACTTCGCTGGCTTGCTGGCGGGCGAGTCGGCGTTGACCGATTGGCCTGGCGCCAGTCGCTACCTCGATTTCGTGATGCAGGGTGGGCGGCGCATGGAGTCGTTGCTCAACGACCTGCTGAATCTGGTGCGCCTGGATCAAAGCGCGGTGGACCGGCAGCCGGTCGATCTGGATCTGCTGGCTGGCCAAGTGCGCGACGATCTCGCCATGGCGCTGCAACGAAGCAAAGGCCAGTTGCTGGTCGGGGAGCTGCCCACGGTGTCGGGCGATCCTTCGCTGCTGAGCAGCGTGCTGCAAAACCTGGTGAGCAACGCACTGAAATTTTCCCGCCCGGGCACAACGTCGGTGGTGAGCTTGTCGGCGCAAAACATCGGCAGCACCTGGCGCATCGAGGTGAGCGACAACGGCATTGGCATACCGGCCAGCCAACTGGATGCGGTGTTCGGTATGTTCAAGCGGCTTCACTCGCGCAAACAGTACGACGGCACCGGGCTGGGCCTGTCCATCTGCCGGCGCATCGCCGCGCTGCACCAGGGCAGCATCAGCGCGACGTCCGAGCTGGGCGTGGGCAGCTGCTTCACCCTGGTTCTGCCCCAACCCACTGCCTGACAGTTTCACCAGAGATTTCGCATGACCCACCAGCGTTTCATCTTGATCGACGACAACGATGCCGACAACGTCCACCACGAGATCATGATTCGCCGCGCCGGATTTAAGGGCGAGATTCTGGTGTTCGAGAGCGGCATCAATGCCTTGGCTTTCTTTCACAAAGACCCGTTGAGCGTGCCCACCTGCATCTTTCTGGACATCAACATGCCCATGATGGACGGCTTTGAGATGGCCGAACAGGCCACACCGCTGCTGATCGACAAGCCCAGCCTGGTGCTGTTGATGCTGACCTCCTCCAACTCCCCGATCGACCGCGAGCGGGCCAAGACGCTGCCCATCATTCAGGGTTATGTCACCAAGCCGCTGGATGTGGCCACGGTGCAAAAGCTGATGTCTGAGCGCGCCTGACGCGCAGCGCCAGCGCGCAGGCCCCAAGCCGCGTTCGCGCAGCGCCAACGCCCCCCACGCTCAACCATGCCTTGGCACACTTCAGAAGACGCAGCGGCAGACGCGCCACCACTGGCCGCACCCGCGAACCGGCGCGACCTGTTCTGGTCGTTCACCACGATGGCCTTGCAAGGCTTTGGCGGTGTGATGGCGGTGGTGCAGCGCGAGCTGGTGGAGAAGAAACACTGGCTGACCCAGGCGCAGTTTGTCGAAGATTGGGCTGTGGCCCAGGTGATGCCCGGGCCCAACGTGGTGAACCTGTCGCTGATGATCGGTGGGCGGCATTTTGGCTGGACCGGTGCCCTGGCTGCGCTGGCGGGCATGCTCAGCGCGCCGCTGGTGCTGCTGCTGGGGGTGGCCGTGCTGTATGGCACGGTAGCCGACACCGCCGCTGCGCAAGGGGCGCTGCGTGGCATGGGCGCGGTGGCCGCCGGCCTGATCACCGCCACCGGCATCAAGCTGGTCGGTGCGCTGCGCAAAAATCCGATGGGCATGGGCGTGTGCACCGGGCTCGCGGTGCTGACTTTTGTGGCGATTGCCCTGCTGCGCTGGCCCCTGATCGGGGTATTGACCGGGATCGGTGCTGGCGCCTGCCTGTGGGCCTGGCGCCGGCTGGCGCCACTTCCAGCCGCGCTCAGGAAGCATCCGTGACGCCGCTGCCCGCCTCGCTCGACTGGCTGCTCGTCTTCTCCCACTTCGCCTCGCTCTCGCTGCTGGCGGTGGGCGGCGCCATCACCACCGCGCCCGACATGCACCGCTACCTGGTGACGCAACAGGCCTGGCTGAGCGACGCGCAGTTCACTGCGTCCATCGCCTTGTCGCAGGCCGCGCCAGGGCCCAACGTGTTGTTCATCGCCCTGCTCGGGTGGAATTTGGGTCTGAACGCCGGCGGTGGCATGGGCGCTGGCTGGCCTGCCGTGGGCCTGGCCTTGCTGGGCGTTCTGGTCAGCATGACCGCGACCTTGCTGCCGTCCTCCCTCCTCACCTACAGCGCCACCCGCTGGGCGCACCGCCACCGCGAGCGGCGCACGGTGCGCGCTTTCAAGGCCGGCATGGCACCGATCGTGATCGCGCTGCTGATCACCACCGGCTGGCTGCTCAGCGCCGCGCACGACCAGCCGTCGACCGACTGGCCGTTGTGGCTGCTGACCCTCACTGCCACGCTGCTGGTGTGGCGGACCAAAATCCACCTCCTGTGGCTGATCGGGGCCGGCGCGTTGGCGGGTGCGCTGGGCTGGGTGTGACGCAGGCGCGCGGTCCAGGCGGCTTTGAGTGGACGCGCCCCTCTCGCTGAGCGCCGTAGCGAACCGGCTTCAGCCGCGCACGAACAGCGTCACCAGCGGCTCCTCGCCCAGCTGGCGGCTGCGGTGACCGTGCAGCGCTGGGTCGAAGGTGGCGCCCTCGGGCAGGGTGTCGGCCGAGTAGAAATGCTGCCCGGGGCCGAACGCGCGCGTGCTGCCGTCTTGCAGCCCGATCTCCATCTGCCCTTGCAACACAAACAGCCACTGCGGTGAGCCAGTGCAATGGAAATCGCTGCGAAAGCCGACCGGGCTCTCGCGCAACTGGTAGCCGCCGCTGGACATCAGCGGCGACAGTTGCGCGGCCGGCGTACCTTCACTCAAGGCCAGCGTCTGCTCGCGAAAGCGGGCGCGGCCATCGGTGTCGGTGAACAGCACAATTTGGTGAAACGAGGCCATGGGGCTCCTGGGTGAATGGGGTCGGTCTTTGCAGCCAGCCCGTTCAGATGTCGATCGCTTTTGCCGAGCCAGCCAGTTTGCGCAACTCGAATTTCTGAATCTTGCCGGTGCTGGTTTTCGGCAACTCGCCGAACACCACCGCGCGCGGCACTTTGAAGCCAGTCAGGTGCTGCTTGCAGTGCGCCACGATGTCCTCGGGCGTGGTCTGGGCGCCGAACTTCAGCTCGACGAAGGCGCACGGCGTCTCGCCCCACTTCGGGTCGGGCCGCGCCACGACGGCGGCCGCGAGCACGTCGGGGTGGCGGTAAAGCGCGTCTTCCACCTCGATGCTGGAAATGTTCTCGCCGCCCGAAATGATGATGTCTTTGCTGCGGTCCTTGATCTTGAAATAGCCGTCGGGGTATTGCACCGCCAAGTCCCCGCTGTGGAACCAGCCGCCCTTGAACGCCTCTTGCGTTGCCTGGGGATTTTTCAGGTAACCCTTCATGGCGATGTTGCCCTTGAACATGATTTCGCCCATGGTTTCACCATCCTGCGGCACGGGCTGCATCGTCTCTGGATCGAGCACGCGCACGTCGCGCTGCAGGTGGTAGCGCACGCCCTGGCGCGCGTTCAGCCGAGCGCGTTCACCGATGTCCAGCGCGTCCCAGGCTTCGTGCTTGGCGCAAACCGTGGCCGGGCCATAGACCTCGGTCAGACCGTACACGTGGGTCAGATCAATGCCCATTTGCTCCACGCCCTCGATCATGGACGCCGGTGGCGCAGCCCCCGCCACCATGGCCTTGACGCCGGCGGGAATGCCGGCCTTCATCGCCGCCGGGCTGTTGACCAGCAGACCGTGCACGATGGGCGCGCCGCAATAGTGGGTCACGCAATGGGTTCGCATGGCGTCGAAGATGGCCTGCGCCTCCACCTTACGCAGGCACACGTTGACCCCGGCGCGCGCCGCAACCGTCCAGGGGAAGCACCAGCCGTTGCAATGGAACATGGGCAGTGTCCACAGGTAGACCGCGTGCTTGGGCATGTCCCACTCCAGCACGTTGCTGATGGCGTTCATCGCCGCGCCCCGGTGGTGGTAGACCACACCCTTGGGATTGCCTGTGGTGCCGCTGGTGTAGTTGAGTGCGATGGCGTCCCACTCGTCGCCGGGCAGTTGCCAGGCAAAGGCCGGGTCGGCACCAGCCAGAAAAACCTCGTAGGTGACGCTGCCGATGGGCTGCATTTCGCCGGTGAACAGCGCGTCTTCCACGTCGATCAGCAGCAATGGCGAAGCGCTCTTGCGCAAGGTCAACGCCTTCTTCATGGTCGGCGCAAACTCGGGGTCCACGATCACCGCTTTGGCTTCACCGTGGTCGAGCATGAAGGCGATGGTCTCGGCATCCAGCCGGGTGTTGAGCGCGTTGAGCACCGCGCCCGCCATCGGCACGCCAAAATGCGCCTCCACCATGGGCGGCGTGTTGGGCAGCATCACCGCTACCGTGTCGTTTTTGCCGATGCCAGCGCGTTGCAAGGCACTGGCCAGGCGGCGTGCCCTTTCATACGTTTCACCCCAGGTCTGGCGCAGGTCACCGTGCACGATAGCCAGCCGCTGCGGGTAAACCTCGGCGGTGCGCTCGATGAATGAAATCGGCGAGATAGGCGCGAAGTTGGCCTCGACGCGCGGCAGGTCTTGGTCGTAGATGCTGGTCACGGCAGTCTCCGGTTTTTCTGGTTTGGTGGGGGAGAATACCCCGGTGGCCATCCCTCAAACTTTCATTCAGGAAC
>JBLIJY010000039.1:0-11319 GCA_047636095.1 Hydrogenophaga sp.
CGCACAGGCAGCCCAGCAGCTTGCGCCGTGTCAGCGTGTCTTCGCCGAGCCAGGCCGAGGCCAACGTGCCGAAGAGCACCGCCGTGGTGTTGAGCAGTGCGCTGTAGCCAGCGGGCAGCCTGAGCGCGGCCCAGGCGTAAAACAGAAAAGGCACGGTGGTGGACAACAGGCCAAGCAGCAACAACTCGCGCCAGTGGGTCCAGGGCCACTGGTGGCGCAGCAGCTTCATCACCACCACCAGCGTGGCGGCTGCCAGCGCCATCCGCAGACCCGCGAGCACCCAGGGCCCCAGCAGCGGGCTGGCGATGCGCAGGAACATGAAGGAAGCGCCCCACAGGGCGGAGAGGGCGATCAGCTGGGCGAAGTGTCTGGTTTGCACCGAGCGATTGTGAGGCGGTGCGGGCCTGTGCATGGCACCGCTTTTGTCGCCGACCCGACTCAGCTGGCCTTGCGCGCCAAGCCTTCGATGGCCAGCCGGTAGCCATCCACCCCGAACCCGACCACGATGCCGGCTGCCGCCGGCGACACATAGGAGTGGTGGCGAAACGCCTCGCGTGCGTGCACGTTGGAAATGTGCACCTCGATCACCGGCAGCGGCTTGACGCCTGAGATCGCGTCGAACAGCGCCACCGAGGTGTGGGTGAACGCGCCGGGGTTGAACACCACGCCCGCCAGGTCACCCGCCGCAAAACGCTGACCCGCTTCGTGGATCTTGTCGATCAGCGCGCCCTCGTGGTTGCTCTGGAAACACTCGGCTGCAAAACCCAGGCGCTGCGCATCGGCCTCGCAAAGCGCTTGCAGATCGGCCAGGGTGGTCGCGCCGTAGACGGCGGGTTCGCGCGTGCCCAGCAGGTTGAGGTTGGGGCCGTTGAGGATGAGCAGGGTCTTCATGGAGGGTGTCCAGGATTGTTTCGAGAGATCAAACCAGCGGCACCGTGAGCCGCTGGATCACCGGGCGCGTCTCGGGCCGCACACCGCGCCACCAGGCAAATGCCTCGGCCGCTTGCTCCACCAGCATGCCCACGCCATCGGCGGTGTGGGCAACGCCAGCGGCCCGCGCCTGCTTCAAAAACGGCGTGAGGCCCTTGCCATAGACCATCTCATAGGCCAACGCACCCGGCCTAAACAGCCTGGGAGGCAGTGGCAGGCCAGCCTCGGACAAGCCGGTCGAGGTGGCGTTGATCACCACATCAAACGTCTCGCCAGCCAGTGCATCAAAGCCGCCGGTTTGCAGCGGTACATGGGCAGCGAAATCAAGCTTCAGGCGGTGCGCGGTATCGGCGGTGCGGTTGGCCACCGCGAGCAGGGCAGGGCCGCACGCGGCCAGCGGCAGGATCGCGCCGCGGGTGGCGCCACCCGCGCCGCAGATCAGCACCCGCTTGCCCGCCAGCGCCACGCCCAGGTTGTGCTCGATGTCGCGCGCTAAGCCCACGCCATCGAAGTTCTCAGCCCATATCTTGTCCCTCTCGAACTTCAGCGCATTGGCCGCACCGGCCATGCGCGCGCGCTCCATCGGTTCGGTGGCGATCTCGAACGCTTGCAGCTTGAAGGGGAGTGTCACGTTCACCCCGCGCCCGCCACCGTCGCGAAACGCCTGTACCGTCTCGGCAAAGCCGTCCATCGGTGCTTCGATGGCGGTGTACGCCAGATTTTGACCGGTCGCCTCGGCAAAGAGGCTGTGAATCAGTGGGGACTTGCTGTGGGCGATGGGGTGGCCAATGACGGCGTATCGGTCGGTCATGTGAGCAGAGGGGCAAATGAGCAGGTGGGCAAATCGCCATTGTCTCGCAGCGCCCAACCGAAAACTTGCCTACCATTCGGGTATGACCACATCACTCAAAATCGATTTCGTGTCCGACGTCACCTGCCCCTGGTGCGCGGTCGGCCTCGGCGCGCTCGAACAGGCCTTGCAAAACTTGGAGGGCACGGTGAGCGCCGAACTGCATTTCCAGCCCTTCGAGCTCAACCCCCAAATGCCGCCCGAGGGCCAAGACGCCAGCGAACACCTGACACAAAAATACGGCTCCACCCCAGCGCAGCAGGCGCAGATCCGCGAGACCATCCGTCAGCGCGGCGCCGAGGTGGGCTTCACCTTCAAGGCCGAGGGGCGCGGGCGCGTGTGGAACACCTTTGATGCTCACCGGCTGCTGCACTGGGCCGAGGTGGAGGGCCAGCCGGGTCAGCAGTACGCGCTGAAAAACGCCTTGCTCGCGGCCTGCCACACACGCGCCGAGAACATGTCGTCTCCTGAGGTGTTGGCGGCAGTGGCGGAATCGGTCGGGCTGGACAGCGCTCGCGCCCGGGCCATTCTGATCGGCGACGAATTCGCCGCCGAGGTGCGCGAGCGCGAGCAGTTCTGGACCGGGCACGGCATCCACTCGGTACCCGCCATCATCATCAACAACCGCCACCTGATTTCGGGTGGCCAGCCCGCGGCGGTGTTCGAGCAGGCGCTGCGGCAGATCGCAGCTGATAGCTAAAACAACGGCTCAGACCCACGCTCCTGGGTTGGTGAAGCGTGAGATTGGCTTGATAAATCCAAGTGGTGAATCTCACCGAACAACCGTTTTTTGAAGTGGCCGATGCCGAAGCCCTTGCCAACAAAATGAAGCGCCTCACCACCCAGCTTGCCAGCCAGTTCAGCGAAAGCGTGCAGCTGCAAGCCGCCATCAAAGCCAACCTTGCCAGCCTGGGTCATGCCTTGCCGGTCGCTGCGGAGCCCAGCCATGAGTGACATTGCCCTGGACCTGCGCTCCCTCGTCAACGCCATCGACCGCCTGCGCGAGGGCTTGGCCCGCTACCAACAAGACATCACCGACACCCAAATCCGCGATGGCCTGATCCAGCGTTTTGAATTCACCTACGAAGTCAGCCACAAAATGCTCAAGCGTTATCTCGAAATGGCCTCTGCCACGCCTGAGCAGTTCGACAGCATGCCGTTTGCCGACGTCATCCGCACCGGCAACGAACAAGGCCTGCTGCTCAGTGACTGGCTGCGCTGGCGCCAGTTTCGCGATATGCGCAGCAAAACCAGCCACACCTACGACGAAGCCATCGCCCTTCATGTGGTGGCTGACATTCCTGCTTTTTTGGCAGAAGCGGTGTACTTGTGTGATCAACTGAAGGCGAGGGTGGCTTGAGCTTGCCCCTGCCTCAGATCGATATCCGTCCCGACCAGTGGGCCATTGTTCAGCGCATTCTGCAAAAGCACGTGCCCGACCGCGAGGTCTGGGCCTTTGGCTCCCGCGCCAAATGGACCGCCAAGGCATATTCCGACCTCGACCTTGTCATTTTGGGCGACCAGCCACTGGGGCTGGCCGTGAGCGCCGCGCTGGCCGATGACTTCACCGAATCCGACCTGCCCTGGAAGGTGGATGTGGTGGACTGGGCGACGACCAGCGAATCGTTTCGCCAGATCATTGAGCGGAATTTTGTGCGTCTCTTTGTTAGCCCATGAAATTCCATCAGCGTACCTATGATCGTCCGGGACTCTACATACAAGGCCAACCGGATGATCGGCGGGGTAGCTCCCTCGGTCTACCTGGACAAGCTCCAATCGCACAAATAGGTGCAGCTGTCTGACGATGCCATGGACGCTCTGCTGAGCAGCCACCGCATCGACGCCTAGGCACTGCGACGCGATGACTTTGAAGGTTTCTATGAGGCCCGCAAGTCGGCGCTGCTGGAACTGATCAAGAACGCCATGGGGAAAGTACCTGAGCAATGGGCTGAAGTGGAGGTCGATGCCGATGAGGACGAAACCGTCGAGCAGAGCTGACCACGGACCCACCCGCGTCAGATGTCAGCGGGCCTGAAAGGGCATTGCCTCTAAATTGTGGGTCTCTTAGAGACCTGCCGTGATGCGGTCAGGCCAGCTGCGTCAGCGCCTTCGCAATCCGGTTGCGCCCCACTGTCGCCTTCGGCACCTTGCCCGGCAGGTGTTCGAACCAGCGCCGCACATCGTCTTCCACGCACAGGCCGTGCATGTAGTTGTAGATGGCCTTGCGCAGGCCGATGCCCAGGGCGTCGTGATCGACGCCGGTGGGATCGATGAAGCCGATGTCGTTCTTGGCAAACGTCACGGGTGGCAGCGGGATGAGTTGCACGCCGTAGTCCGCCGGATTTTGGCCCACGGGTGAATGCACGGTGCAGCTGAAACGGTGAAAAAAGCCGCTCTGGATGCAGCCGTGTTCGAACAGCTGGCGCACGTATTCGAGCGCGTCCACCGTGTCTTGCACGGTCTGGGTGGGAAAGCCGTACATCAGGTAGGCGTGCACCAGAATGCCGGCGTCTGAAAAGCCTTTGGTGACGCGCGCCACCTGCTCCACCGTCACGCCTTTTTTCATGAGATGCAGCAAGCGGTCGCTCGCCACCTCCAGGCCGCCACTCATGGCGATGCAGCCGCTTTGCGCCAACAACTCGGCCAGCTCGGGGGTGAAGGTTTTCTCAAACCGGATGTTGCCCCACCAGCTGATGTTGAGGTCGCGGCGGATCAGTTCCTGCGCCAGCGCCTTGAGCGCTTTGGGTGGCGCGGCCTCGTCAACAAAGTGAAAGCCGGTCTGGCCGGTTTCTTCGACGATTCGCTGGATGCGGTCGGCCAGCTCTTCTGCGGTGGCCGTCTCGTAGCGGCCGATGTAGTCTAGGCTCACATCACAAAAGCTGCATTTTTTCCAGTAGCAGCCGTGGGCCACGGTGAGCTTGTTCCAGCGGCCATCGCTCCACAGGCGGTGCATGGGGTTGAGCATGTCGAGCAAGCTCAAGTACTTGTGCAGGGCCAAGCCGTCCCAGGTGGGCGTTCCCACGTCTTCGAACGGAATGTCTGGCTCTGCGAGGTTCACGTATTGCACGCGGCCGTCGGCGTTTCGCACAAAGGTGCGCTGCAGGCGCTGCGCGCCGCGCTCGCCGCGCAGGTGCTCAATGAGTGAGAGCACGGGGCGCTCGCCAGCGTCCAGCGTCATATAGTCCACGAAGTCGAACACACGCGGCTCTTTGAGTTCACGCAGCTCGGTGTTCACATAGCCGCCACCCATGGCGATCTTCACCTCCGGATGCCGCGCCTTGATGGCCTGGCCCATGCGCAGCGCGGCGTACACCGCGCCGGGAAACGGCACCGAGAGCAGCACCAGCGTGGGCTGGTGGCGCTCAATGGCGGCCAGCGTGAGCTCGATCAGCAGCTCGTCGATCAGCGTGGTGGGTGCGGCGAGCGCGGCAGCCAGCGGCTCGAACGTGGGCTGGCTGCTGGCCAGTGATTCGGCGTAGCGCACGAACTCGAAGCGCGCGTCCACCGCGCCTTTGATCACGTCGGCCAAGTCGTTCAAGTAGAGCGTGGCGATGTGGCGCGCTTTGTCCTGCGTGCCCAGGGCGCCAAAGGCCCAGGCCAGTGGGTCCCCGCTGTTGCCGTCCAGGTCGGCATCTTGGTAGGCATCGAGTGCGGCAAACCGCGGTCCTTCGGGCAGCAGGCCGCGCGCGGCGATGCGGTGCGCCAACGTGGAATCGCCGCCTTGCAGGAAGCGGATGGTCGGGCCGATGGTGCTGCGGTAGGCGGCGAACTGGTCGAGGAAGGCGTGCAAGCTGGCACTGCGATCGGCTTCCTTCAGGGCCAACGCGCGGGCTCTCACCGCGTCCAGCCCCGCGGGTGTGAACAGGCGCAGCACCAGCGCCAGCGCCAGGTCTTCCTGCACCGCGTCGATGGCGCGCGAGCGCAGGAAGCCGGTGAGGTAGGCGGTGGATGGGTAGGGCGTGTTGAGCTGCGTCATCGGCGGGATGAGGCTCAACACGCGCACGGCACGGCTGGGGGTGGCGTGGGCGGCACCGCCGGGCAGCGCGCTGGATGGGGTGTCTGGGTGGGGGGTCACCGGTCGATCTTACGGGGACAAGCCCCACCACCGCGGTACCTGTGCCTCAAGCCAGCACCGCAGACGGGGTGGGCCGCAACGCGACCGGGCGGTGGAACTGGCTCACCTGCTCGGCCACCATCTCGGCGGTCACGGCTGAGAGCGTCCAGCCCAGATGACCGTGACCGGTGTTGTAGAACACGTTGGCCCGTTTGCCCGCGCCAACGCGCGGCAGCATGTTGGGCAGCATGGGACGCAGACCAGCCCACGGCACCACCTGGCGCGTGTTCACGCCGGGGAAGCACTGGTTGACCCACTCGGTCAGCGGGCGGATGCGGTCGGCCCGAATGTCGCGGTTGACGCCGTTGAACTCGGCGGTGCCGGCGACGCGGAAGCGGTCAATGCCCAGGCGGCTGGTGACCAGCTTGGTCTCATCGTCGAGCAGGCTCACCGTGGGCGCAGCTTGCTGGCTGGCCGCGTCGTTCAGGTTCACCGTGATCGAGTAGCCCTTGACCGGGTAGACGTTGACGCGATCACCGAGTTGCGCGGCAAAGTCGCGGCTGCCAACGCCGGCGCAGACCACCAGGCTGTCGAAGTGGTGGGTATGTTCGGCCTCGCCGTCTTGCACGGTGACGCTGGCGTTCGTGCCGTCGCTCTGTAGGCGCTTGACGGGCTGGCCGTAGATGCCGGTGACCCCCAGGCGCTCAGCCGCAGCGGCCAGACCCACCGTGAACTGGTGGATGTCGCCGGTGGTGTCGCTCTCGGTGTAGAAGCCGCCAAAGTATGAGCCGGCCAGCGTGGGCTCGATCGCGCGCATTTCGGTGGGCGTGACAGCGCGGCGCTCCAGCCCGCCCTGGGCCAGCAGCTTGGACACGCCAGCTGCGTGGTCGAAGCCCTTTTTGTCGCGGTAGATGTGCAGGATGCCGGCCTGCTTCAGGCTGAAATCGATGCCCTCGGCGTCGGCCCAGGCAAACAGATGCTCGCGCGCAGCGATCGCCAGCCGGGTGGTGGCGATGGTGTTTTCGCGGTAGCGCGGGATGTGGGCGATGAACTCGGCAAACCACGACAGCTTGTGCCAGCTCGGCTTGGGGTTGACCAGCAGCGGCGCGTCGCTCTTGAGCATCCACTTCAAGCCCTTGAGGATGGTCGAGGTGTGGTTCCAGACCTCGGCGTTGGAGGCCGAGAGCTGGCCGCCGTTGGCGAACGAGGTTTCCATCGCCGCGTAGCGGTGGCGCTCGAACAGGGTGACCTTCAGGCCGCGCTTGGCCAGCGCGTAGGCGGTGGTGACGCCAGTGATACCGCCGCCGATGACGGCGACCGATTGGGTGTGTGACTGCATGCGAAAAGCTCCAAAACGTCAAAGGGTGGAGTGCGCCATGCAACATGCGCGGCACACGCCCCCTCTGTTTGGAACCTGAGAGATTCACGGCACCAGGTGAGGCGCCGCTTGCTCCTGCGGTGAGCCGGCTGACTGGGCCGACTGCTCTTCAGAGTTTTGTGGGGTGTCGCACGCTCGAACGTTGTGCGGTACCCCACGGGTATTTTGATCGGTCCTTTTGCCTGAGAGTTTCCGGGGCGGTTGCTCCTTCGGCGCTGCGATTCAACGCAGTCTCTCCCGATCAAGGTGAGATTGTAGGTGAAGGGCTGTTATCTCATCAGCTGAACCAGGATCAAACTGATGGATGGAAAGGCCACCAGCACGGCCAGCCGCACCACGCCGACCACAATGAAAGGCACCAGCCCACGGAAGATGGCGCCCACTGGCACCTTGGGCAGGTTGCCCCTGAGCACAAACACGTTCATGCCCACCGGCGGCGTGATCAGGCCGATCTCGGTCAGCACCACCACGATGATGCCGAACCAGACGAGGTCGTAGCCCTGGGCCATCAGTATGGGCGCAAATAGCGGCACAAAGATCAGGACGATGGCCATGGAGTCCATCACGCAACCGAGCACCAGGAACACCGAAAGTATGGCCAGCAAGACGCTCAGCCTCGACAAGCCCGAGCCCATCACGGCGGACAACAGCTCGTCGGCCAGGCCGGAGAACGAGATGAATTGCGCGAACAGCATGGCGCCAAACAGCGCCAAACAGCGCCAAACAGCGCCAAACAGCGCCAAAAAGCGCCACATAGAGCATCACCGATGTGTTGGCGGTGTACCAGCAGCGTATCGAAGAAACGGCGCCAGGTGAGCCGCCTCTGCACCAGGGCAATGGGCAACGCCACCCCAGCGCCAATGCTGCCTGCTTCCGTGGCGGCGGACCTGGTGCGGTTGAATGTGTCGCCCGATCTGAACGTCACCGCACGGTTTGGGCTGGTTACGCTGGCCCGGCGCCAGGAGGCACCCGCGCTGTGCATCTTGCGCGAGCAATTGCCGCTTTGGGTGGGTGCCTTCTCCGCACGGTAACCCAAAAATAAAGGTCGCGAGCCTCGAAGGCAGCGACCTTTATTTGCATCGGCAGATTCAGCATCTGCCGATGCGTTCCTCACGGGGCGAGCGTCATGCCGTCGATGTTGGACAAGCCTGTGTTGTCGGCCATGGCCTGCACAACAGTCACTGTCTGAGGCGTCCCCGCTGTGTCCAAGGTGGTAACGGTCGTTTGATCTTCCACCGTGCAGGCGCTGTTCAGGTTATTGGCTCGCGCACCGGCAGTTCCCATGACCATTTCCTCAAAGGTGGCAATCGGTTGAGCAGACCCCGTCCTGCCCACCGCCGGAATGGCCGCCAGCCGGGTCTTGCCGGAGACCGGGTCATGACCATTGGGCACGCAAAGTTCCGGATGGTCGAACACGCCGGACTGATAAGCCACCCGCCAGTCGGTGAGCCCTGTTTCTAGCAGCTCCATCACAGCGGCCTCATCCTGGATGCCCAGGTCGAACTCACGCATGCCTGCGTCCAGGTTATTGAGGTTGAGATTGGTGAAGTGCCCGGCTGTTTTGTAAAAATCCATCACCTGGCGCAGGTTCATTTTCGAGCCATTGTGCATGTAGGGCCCCGTAAATTTGACGTTGCGCAAGCCTGGCGCCTTGAACGCCCCGTTGCGCAGCAAACGCTCACCGGGGATCACATTGGGCTCGCAGTTGATGTTCGGGTTGTTGTTGGCGTTGCCACCACCCACCAGACCAACTCCACAGCCTACCCGGAACGGGAAGGGAATCGGTGCCAGGTTGGTGGGCGAGGTGGGTATCTGCAAGGTTGCGATCGACGCGGCAATCGAGCCGGGTGCTGGCGCGGCCAGCGTGCCGATCTTGTCGGGGTCAAAGCCCGCAGCGTCTCCGCCGTTCATGATGTCGAACAGCTTGCCCAGTGCGAGTGGGACACCGCCGATCTGGTCGCCCAGGGACAGATCCTCAGGCGTGGGTCGAACACCGATGTTGTAGAAGCCCGTGTCGTACACCGCTGTCCCACCGTTGAAGGTGTTCATGCGCTCCATCACCGCGCGCAACTCGACGCGTCTGGCCTGCCCCCGATTGAGCACCTCGGGTGGGACGCCAAAGCCCGTCATCGCGCCCACCGTGGCGCCAGTGAACTCCGGGTTAAAGTGGCAAACGGCGCAGGCTGTGGCACCGGCAAAGAAGCGTCCCAGACCACGGTTGACGTTTTGGAGCGTTGCCTGCGCAGCGAGCAACTGGGCTGCGGGGACCGTGCAGTTGGGTGGCGTCGCGCAGCCACCGATGGCGGTGTTGTTGGCCACCGGGAACCGCGCCAGTGCCGACTCGCTGCCGGTCGTGGCTTTCAGGTCGATGAATTTGGCGTAGTGCGCGGTGCAGAGGTCAGTGGCCAGCTCCTGCTGGGCCTCAGCGTTGTTCTGCGCCACCAGGGCAATGCAGCCGTCCAGGGAAAGCCCCGGCGTACTGGGAGGCGAACCGGCTGGCGGCCCTACGTTGACCACATTGCGGCCATTGGTCACATTGCCGGTTGCAATGCCTCCGGCAATCAGGTCCACGATGGTCTGTCCCGTGACCAGGGTTGCCTCGTAGGCTTGCACCGAGAGTCCAAAAAACAGGGAGAAGTTGTACTGTGCCAGTGTGTATTCCCCATCCGCACACACGCCGCCCACTGGTGCGTTGGCCGTTGCAGCCCCGTCGGGGCTCAGGCACAGGTTGGGGGCGTCCCAGAAGCGCGGATGAAAAATAGCCTGGATCATTGCGTTGTAGGACGTGTTCAAACCCCGTCCATCCGCAGCCCTCAGGGTCTCCAGCATCGAGTCATTCGCGGCAATGCGCTGTCCGCGCAGCGGCACGGCGCCCGGCAACGTCAACTTTTTGCCCAGTTCGCGGTGAGCGCGGGGCGGCAGTGCGTTGTCCGGATCGCCAAACACCATCTCGAAGTGGCTCTCGATGGGCCCCACGGCCTGCGACGCCAGGGCTGAGAAAGGCAGGTCCAGCCGCTCCGACCCCAGGACACCGGCTGTCACCACCTTGACCCGTGCGGCCGGATCACGGAAACCCAGCGGGTTGATGCCGTTGAAGTACATGTCGGCACGGCCATCCCAGAAGTTTCGCAGGTTGAACACCGCGTTGAGCACGCTGGGAGAGTTGCGGGGCTCCACCCGCCGCACGGTGTTGGGCACACCGGCAGCAGGGCTGCTGAAGGTTACGTTGAAACCGGGATCGCTGGTCTTGAGCAGGGCCTGGTCCACCCGCGCACTGGTGACGCCCTGATGGATACCCCCACGAATGCCTTGCGACGAAATCACGTCGTTCACATCCACCAGCGCGGACGGTTTGGCACCGAGACTGCCGGGTGATCCATCGAGCGCATCGGGCAGCGCCCCAAGCGCGATGAGGTTGGCCTCGCTGACCGGCATCCCACCGTTGGGCACCCCGTTGGTGGTGCCTGCAAATTGAGCGGGGAGGAGTTTTGAATTGAGCGGCGTGAGATCAGCGACCAGGTCCTTGGCCTTCAGTCCTGGGCTGAGCTGGTGCTCGATACGGTTGTCAGCACCGGCGTTGTAGTGGCAGGTGGCACAGGCTTGAATGCCGTCGCCGCCCACCTGCATATCCCAGAAAAGTGCCTTGCCCATTTGCTGCAGGGCGATCTTTTGCCCCGTCTGGGTGATCGGTGCCCATGTCCACTGGGTGGCCCCAGGACCCGTCTTGTCCAGCAAACCCAAGGCGTTCACGTCGGGAGCCGCAATCACTTGCAGAGGCTCCACGGGCGCTCGCGGTGGCGCGGGTTTGGCCGCTGGCTTTACCCGGTCGCCTACTGTGGTGTCGCTGGAACCGCCGCCGCAACCTCCCAGGAATAGACCCAAAGCGGCAAAAAGGGTCATCCCACCACGCCGAAGCGTCGTCATTTCGCACCACATACCCATCTCCTCGTAATAAAGTACTAGTTTGGAAGGTAAATTTACTACTTTTGTAATTTTTGTCAATCGAAAGTGTTATTTAACTTCTCAATTGATGCTTGTTGAGAGATAGTTTCAAATATCAGCATGTAGCGTCAAAGGCCCCACACCCCGCCCGACGGCCTCTAACGG
>JBLIJY010000040.1:0-11315 GCA_047636095.1 Hydrogenophaga sp.
CCTGTAGGCGCTGGCGCGCCAATGTTGCCAGATCAGCCAACCACTTGCCTGCGGGCAGCGCGGTGAAGCAGACTGCGGCAGCGGGATCGGTGGCGATGAAGGCGGCGCGGACCTCAGGGCCCACTTCGAACGCGGTTGGTCCGATGCAGGGCCCCAGCCAAACCAGCGTGTCGAGCGCAACCGCCTTGCGCGAGCGCTGCGGGTCGCGCTGCCGAGCCTGAGCCACCATGGCATCGAAGGTTGCCTCCAGCACGCCCCGGCCCGCTGGGCCAGCCAAGCCACGCCAGCCGGCGTGGGCGGCCGCCACCTGAGAGCCCTGGGTGTCGGTGAACAAAACGGGCAGGCAATCGGCCACCATCACGGTGCAGGCCAGTCCGGGCTTGGTGCTCAGACTGGCGTCGGCTTGCGTGCTGTCGGGCGTTGTGGCAGACAGTAGCGCCACCTCGGTGCCATGCACCTGCTGCAAAAACACCGGTCGGACACCCAGCGCGCTCGCCAACACCATGCGGTTGGCTGCGACGGCCTGCGGATCGTCGCCCACATGGTCACCGAGATTGAGCGTCTCAAACGGCGCCCGCGAGACACCACCGGCGCGGGTGGTGAACAAGGCCTGGACGCCAGACGGTGCCGGCCAGTCGGGTTGCAGGACGCCCGGCAGCCGCGCGGTCTCAAGCCTCGGCATCGGGGCACGCGCTAGGCTGGGCCATCTGGAACGCGGGCAGTGCCATGCAGGCTTCAAACACCGCCATGGTGCGTGGCAGGCCATCGAGCGGCGTGTTGAAACGCTGGCCGTTGAAAATCTGAGGCACCAGGCAGCAGTCGGCCAGCGTGGGCGTGTCACCGTGGCAGAAGCGGCTGGTCGGCGTTTGCACAAGCTGGCGCTCAAACGCTTCCAACCCGCAGCGCACCCAGTGCCGGTACCAAGCGTTTTTGGCGGCTTCGTCCACCTTGAGCTCACGGGTCAGGTACTTGAGCACCCGCAGGTTGTTGATCGGGTGGATCTCGCAGGCGATCGATTGGGCCAGCGCCCGCACCTGCGCGCGGCCCAGCGCGTCGGTGGGCAGCAGCGCGGGGCTGGGGTGTTGCTCGTCGAGAAATTCGATGATGGCCATGGATTGCGACAGCCTCGTGCCGTCGTCGAGTTCCAGCAGAGGCACCAGACCGTCCACCGCGATGTCGATGTAACCCGGCTGCGTGTGCTCGCCCTTGGCCAGGTGGACTGGCAGGTATTCGTAAGGCAGCTTCTTGAGCGCGAGCGCAATGCGCACGCGAAACGAGGCCGAAGAGCGGAAGTAACTGTAGAGCTTCATGGCCAACGAGGATAAACCGGTTGGCTGCGCAGGGTACTCGTCTTGTGCGGCATCACAGGCCAGTTCCCCCGTTCGCGATGTCAGCTGCCACCGACACCGTCCGCGCCCTGCATGTAGCGCATGGCTTGCGCACCGGCGAGCAGGTCACCAGCTTCTGGTGGTTGTGCCGGGTCTGACTGGCTGTCGCGTTGAGCGCCCACGTCGCTGCCAGCCTGTTCTAAGCCAGATGTCCCGGTGTCAACAGGGGTGCGCCAAGATGCCCCACCTTGACGTAGATCAGTGCACCCTCTTCCCCGGTGAACGGCGTGTGCTGGCTCCAGCGCGGGCTGCGCAGCCAGCTGTGTCGCGGATAGCGCCCGTGTTCGTCGCGAAACACGCCATCGAGCACGAAGATCTCTTCGCCACCGGGATGGCGGTGCGCATTGAAGTGGGTGTTTGGCGCCCAGCGAACCAGCGCGGTGCTCACGCCGTTGTGTTCGTGCAGTGGCATCACCGACAAGCCGGGCACCAAGCCCTGCCGCCAGGGGGTCTGCCGGGTATCGATCCGCACCGTCTCGGTATCGCCTGGGCCAAACTGCCAGAGCTTGACCAGCAGCAGGCAGCCATCGACAGAGAGCGGCGCGTGCGCGCTGCCGGGCGGGTTGCGCAGGTAGCTGCCGACGGGGTGGTCGCCATCCTCGTCGGAGAAGGTGCCTTCGAGCACCAGAATTTCTTCGCCACCGCCATGAAGATGCCGCTCGAACCGCGAGCCTGGCGCGTAACGCACGATGCTGGTGGCACGCGCCACCTCGCCGCCCACGCGATCCAGCATGCGGCGCTCGACACCGGGCAGTGGCGAGGCAGCCCAGGGCAGCGTGTCGGTGGACAGGGCCACGCGCTGCTCAAAATCGCTGTTCAGGGCCTGGGCGACGCCCGCCTGGCGGGATGTTGTTGGGGTTTCAGTCATATGCGATTGTGGCCAGAAGCGCGCGCGACCAGCAGCTGCTCGGGACATGTCCCGACGCGCGGCGAGGCCGGGCACCCACCATCACAGCGCTGGCTAGCGCGCGAGATAACCGATCAACCCCTTGAGGCTGAACAGCTTCGGGTAATCGCTCTCCGGAATCGCCTGGCCACTGCCTTGGCTCAGTCCGACGATGAAGTTCAGGAAGTCCATCGAGTCCAGGTCCAGCGCCTCGCGCAGGTCTTCGCCCTCGCCCACGCTGAACAGATCGGCCTCGGGGGCGATGCCGGCCAGCACGCTGGCGGCAAGTTGTCGAATCTCGGTGGCGTTCATGTGTTTGTGCTCCCGGCTTCAAAGGGTTTGTGGCGATTGCAAGGCCAGCTGCAGCGCGGCCAGCAGTTGACCGCCGAGGTGGCCGTCGCTGGCGCGGTGATCGGCCGCCAGCGTGGCCGTCACCAAAGTACGAGCCCCCACCTGATCGTCCACCACCCAGGGGCGCTGAAGGGCTCGGCCCAGGCCGATGATGGCCACTTGCGGCGGGTAGATCACACCGAACACACTCTCCGCGCCGCGGTCCCCGAGGCTGGTCACGGTGACGGTGGGGTCGGTCAGTTCCGAACTGCGCAGGCCTCCGGCCCGGGCGCGCTGCACCAGGTCGCGCAGGGCGGCCATCAGCTCAGGCAGCGTTTTCTGCTCGGCGTCGTGGATGGCAGGGGCCACCAGACCCCCGCCACGCAACGCAATCGCCCAGCCGATGTGAATGCCCAGCCCTGGCCGGAACGCACCGTTCTCGAAAAACCCGTTGAGCTGGGGCACCACCTTGAGTGCCAAGGCTGTGGCCTTGAGCAGCAGCACCGCGCTGAGCAGACGCTGCTCGGGCGGCTGCTGTTGGTTCCAGGCCTCCAGCCACGCGCTGGCGGCGGTGAAGTCCAGCGTCTCGCTCAGGTAGTAATGGGGAATTTCGCGCTTCGATCGGCTCATCGCCGCGGCGATCGCCTGGCGCATCTGCGCCGGGTCGAAACCGCCAGCGCGGACACGAGGCGGTGCGGCATCGGCTGGCCGGGTGGACGGTGCTGCGACAGCCCCGGAACCCGCCCGCTCCACGTCGCCGAGCGTCACAGCGCCCTGCCCCCCGGTGCCCCGCAGCGTCGAGAGGTCCAGACCCAGGGTTTGCGCGCGGCGGCGGGCGGCCGGGCTCACCCGCTGGCGAGCGCCAGTGGAGGAGCCTGCGATCGGCGAGGCCTTAACGGCCGGGACTGGCATGGGCTTCGCCGGCGGAGTTTGAACATCGGGCGAAGCTGGGCGTTTCACTGCAGGTTCGGATGCCAGGGATGCCGCCGTTTCATGGGTCGGATGCACCTGCGCCAGCACCGCGCCCACCGGCAGCTCTTCGTCCAGGCCGACCAGCTGATCGATCACGCCATCAAGAAAAATCTCGACATCAATGGCGCCCTTGTGCGTTTCCACCACCGCCACCACGTCACCCGACTTCACCCGGTCGCCGGGCCTGACCAGCCACTCGACCACCTTGCCAGCTTCCATGTCCGCCCCGAGCGAGGGCATCAGAAATTCAGCCATGTCGTCCTACGCCGGTTTCACCAGGCCGCGCGCCGAGGCCACGATATCGGCCACCTGGGGCAGCGCCGCTTCTTCCATGTGCGCCGCGTAAGGCACCGGCACTTCGCGGGCGCAGACGCGCCGCACAGGCGCGTCAAGTTCGTACAGCGCCTCCTCGGCCAGCCGGGCGGCGATCTCGGCAGAGATGGACCCGCTCTTCCAGCCCTCGTCCACGATCACGCAGCGGTGGGTTCGCGCCACCGATTCGATCACCGTCGCGCTGTCGAGCGGGCGCAGCACGCGCAGGTCGATCACTTCGGCGCTGATGCCCTCCTGCTGCAGCAGGTCGGCAGCCGCCAGGCACTTGGGCAGGCCATTGCCGTAGGTAACGAGGCTCACATCGGCGCCAGCCCGGCGCACCTTGGCGCTGGCAATGTCCACCGCCGTGAGCGACGCATCCAGCTCGCCTTCGACGTTGTAGAGCACCACGTGCTCAAAAATCAGCACCGGGTTGGGATCGGCCAGGGCGGCGGCCAGCATGTGGCGCGCGTCGTCCGCCGTGGCTGGCACCAGCACCTTGAGGCCGGGAATGTGCGCATACCAGCCCTCCAGGCTGTGGGAGTGCTGCGCCGCGAGCTGCCGCCCGCCGCCCGTGGCCATGCGGATCACCAGCGGCACCGCGAACTGCCCGCCCGACATGTGCGACAGCGTGGCCGCGTTGTTCATGATCTGGTCCAGCGCAAGAAGGCTGAAATTGCAGGTCATGATCTCCACGATGGGACGCAGGCCCGCCACCGCCGCGCCAATGCCAGCGCCGGTGAAGCCGTTTTCGGCCAGGGGCGTATCACGGATGCGGTCGGGGCCGAACTCTTCCAGCAATCCCTTGGTCACTGCGTAGCAGCCGCCGTACTTGCCGACGTCCTCGCCCATGATGAAGCAGCGTGGATCGGCCGCCAAGGCATCACGGATGGCCTGGCGGCAGGCCTCCCGGTAGGTGATCTTGAAGGACGGCGCGGTCATGGCGCCACCTCCTGCACCACCGTGTCCATCAGCACAAAGGTTTCCAGTTGATCAACAGGCTCCAGCGCGCCAGCCTCGGCAAACGCCACCGCCGCATCGATCTCGGCGGCAATGGCCGCATCGATGGCAGCCTCCTCTTCTAGCGTGATGCGGTGGTTTTCTGTCATCCACGCGTGCAGCTTGTGAATCGGGTCGCGGTGCTTCCATTCATCCACTTCATCGCGCGTGCGGTAGGCCTGGGTGTCGAACATCGAGTGTGCGCGAAACCGGTAGGTGCGGCACTCGAGAAAGAACGGGCCCTTGCCGATTCGGATGTGTTCCAGCGCATGCCGCGCCGCGGCCTCCATGCGCACCGGGTCCATCGCGTCCACCTGGGCACTGGCCATGCGGTAGGCCTCGGCCTTGCGATAGACGTCGGTCTGCGATTCAGCGTCGGCCAGCGGCACGCCCATGGCGTAAAGGTTGTTCTCGCAGACGAACAGCACCGGCAGCTGCCAGATCGCCGCCAGGTTCATGCTCTCGTGGAAAGCACCTTCGGCCACCGCGCCCTCACCGAAGAAACAGGCGGTCACAGCACCGGGTCGAAGCTGCTTGTCGGCCATGGCAATCCCCACTGCCAGCGGCAGCCCGCCACCGACAATGGCATTGCCACCGAAGAAGCGGTGCTCGCGATCGAAGATGTGCATGGAGCCGCCGCGACCGCGGCAACAGCCTTCCACCTTGCCCAGCATCTCGCCGAGGATCTTATCCATCGGCACACCTCGCGCCAGCGCCTGTCCGTGCTCGCGGTAGGTGGCCACCACCGCGTCCTGTAGTTCGAGCGCGCTCATCACACCCACCGCCACCGGCTCCTCGCCGTCGTACAGGTGCAGGAAACCGCGGATCTTCTGGGTCTGGTAGAGCTCGACGCATTTGGCCTCGAATCGGCGGATGCGCAACATCTCGCGGTAAAGCCGGTGCAGGTGCGCACGATCGAGGTGAATCTTGTCACTCATAAGTTATTCCCGGTGATCAACGGGCAGGCGGCGGGCTGCGCCAAGGCAGAACCGGCCCCAAGGCCTGGTGACTGCCCGGGCCCCTCTTCAGGCGGGGACAGTGGTCCGCGCCGGTGGTTGAGCATGGAGGCCCTCATTTCTTCTCGTCGCTTTCCAGCGTGGACAGATCGCCTTCAGGCAGACCAAGCTCGCGCGCCTTGAGCAGGCGGCGCATGATCTTGCCGCTGCGGGTCTTGGGCAGGTTGCTGCGGAAGTCGATCTGCTTGGGGGCCACCGCCGCACCCAGCCGTTTGCGAGCGTGGCCCAGCAACTCCCGGCGCAGGGCCTCGTCGGGTTCGAACCCGGGCTTTAGGGCCACAAAGGCCTTCACGACCTCACCGACCATGGGGTCTGGAATGCCGATCACCCCGACCTCGGCCACCGCCGGATGCTCCATCAAGGCACTTTCCACCTCGAACGGCCCGATCAGGTGGCCTGCCGACTTGATCACGTCGTCGGCGCGACCGACGAACCAGTAGTAACCGTCGGCATCGCGTCGCGCCAGATCGCCCGTGAGGTACCAGCCATCTGCAAAGCATTTGCGGTAGCGCTCCTCTTCGTGCAGGTAGCCGCGCATCATTGAGGGCCAGGGCGTCTTCAACGCGAGCTGGCCATCGACATCGGCCTCGGCAATCACTTCGACAGCGCCACCATTCTCGTGTCGGACAATGGCCGCCTCGATGCCCGGTAGCGGCTTTCCCATGGAGCCCGGCTTGATGTCCATGGACGCATAGTTCGACACCATGATGCCGCCGGTTTCGGTCTGCCACCAGTTGTCGTGAAACGGCAGGCCGAACGCTTCCTGGCCCCAGACCACCGCCTCCGGGTTCAGGGGCTCGCCCACGCTGGCCATGAAGCGCAATGCGGGCATGGCGTAGGCCTTCACCGCTTCGGCACCCAGCTTCATCATCATCCGGATCGCGGTCGGCGCGGTGTACCAGACACTGACGCGCTCGCGCTGCAGCACCTCGTACCAAGCTTGGGCGTCGAACTCGGCCTCGACCACGACATTGGTGACGCCACAGACCAGCGGCGCGATGATGCCGTAGCTGGTCCCCGTGACCCAGCCGGGATCGGCGGTGCACCAGAACACGTCGTCGTCGTGCAGGTCCAGGGCATAGCGACCGGTCACCATATGCGCCACCACGGCCGCATGGGCATGCACCGCCCCCTTGGGACGCCCGGTGGTGCCACTCGTGAAATGCAGCAGGCTCATGGACTCCGGATCGGTCGGCCCGATCGTGTAGTCCGGCGAGGCCCGCGTCATCAAGGCCTCCCATGATTGAACGCTGGCATCATCGGCGGGAGCCTCCCCCACCACGATCACGTGCTTGAGTCCGGGCAATCTGCCCCGCAGGGCCTTCACCTTGCGCTGGTACAGCTCGGGCGTGGTGACCAGCACGCGCGCATCGCCCATCTCGGCGCGCGTGGCGATGGGTTCGGGTCCAAAGGCCGAAAACAGCGGCGTCACCACGCAGCGCGCCTTCAATGCGCCCAGCAGTGCCACGTACAGTTCGGGCAGGCGCCCCATCAGCAAGAACACCCGATCCCCAGGCTGTAGACCCAGGTCTTCCAGCGCGTTGGCAAACCGGTTGGTGGACTGTGCGAGGTCCGAGAAACTCAGATCGCGCCTTTCGCCCGTCTTGCCCAACCAGCGGATCGCGGTCTTGCCCCCAAGGCCGTGGCGCAGATGGCGGTCCACCGCCTCATGGGCGATGTTCAGACCCTGACCATCGAGCAGGCCATCAAGCCAGGTTTGCGCCTGGGCCCAGCTGAACTCGGCCACCGTCCGGTTGTAGTCGAGCAGGTTCGCGAACACGCCGTCCGCAGGCGCGGCCTTGTGCAGAATCTTTGTATCCATATTCAGCTCTCCTGATGGCCAGCGTCGCCACCGGCGGACTTGCCCTTGTCCATCATCCGCCCCAGCAGATCCATCGGCAGCGGCAATATCACGGTCGTCGCCCGGTCACCCGCCACCTGGGTCATCGTCTGCAGATAACGAAGCTGCATCGCCTCGGGCTGTTTCGACAGCATCTGCGCAGCTTCCAGCAGCGAGACTGCAGCCTGCTTCTCGCCTTCGGCATGGATCACCTTGGCGCGCCGCTCGCGCTCGGCTTCGGCCTGCCGGGCGATGGCGCGAATCATGGACTCGTTGAGATCGATGTGCTTGATCTCGACGTTGGTGACCTTGATGCCCCAGGCACCGGTCTGGGCATCCAGAATCTGCTGTACGTCCAGATTGAGCCGCTCGCGCTCGGCCAGCATCTCATCGAGCTCGTGCTTGCCGAGCACCACGCGCAGCGTGGTCTGGGCCAGCTGGCTGGTGGCCATCAGGTAGTTTTCTACCTGGATGATGGCCTTGTCGGGCGCCACCACCCGAAAGAACACCACCGCATTGACCTTCACCGACACGTTGTCGCGCGAAATCACATCCTGTGGCTCCACGTCCATGGTCACCACCCGCAAGTCCACCCGCACCATCTGCTGCAGACCCGGGATCACGATCACCAGACCAGGCCCTTTGACTTTCCAGAACCGCCCGAGCTGGAAGATGACGCCCCGCTCGTACTCACGCAGGATGCGAAAGGAAGCCGCCAGCAAGATGAGCACGAGGGGTATCAGCACCGTGCCCAGACCCAGATTGAAATCGAACATGGCAATAGCCTCCTGCAATAAGTTCATGGGATTGCAGCCCTGGCCAGCTTGAGCGCTGGCTCTGGCTTCACCGTTGCAACCAGTCCGTTGAGTTCCACCACGCGCACCCGCTGGCCCAGCTGCAGCGGCTCATCAGCACACACCTGCCAGTTTTCGCCGTGAATCCTGGCCCAGACCTGGCCATTGACGTCATGCGTGACCTCACCGAGCGCGCCCACCATTTGCTCGCGCCCGCTGACCACCGGTGCGCGGCGCGCACGCAAGGCCATGCTGCCGGCCAGCAGCACCCCGGCTGCAGCACTCAACGCAATCCCGAAAATCAAGGGCAGCGGAATGCCCAACCCAGGCACATCGCGGTCAAACAACAGCAGGCCACCCGCCACAAAGGCAACCACCCCACCCACGCCAAGGACGCCAAGGGTGGGTGTCACCAGCTCGGCTGCGAGCAGGGCGAACCCGAGCAGGATCAGGGCCACGGCCGCGTAGTTCACCGGCAGTAGTTGCAGGGCAAACAGCGCCAGCAGCAGGCAGATCGCGCCGACCGTGCCAGGCACACCAAAACCTGGAGACGAGAACTCCAGCACCAAGCCATAAATGCCCGCCATCAACAGGATGAGCGCCAAACTCGGGTTGGCAATGACACTGAGCAAACGGTTGCGCCAATCGGGCGGATGGGCCTCAAGGGTCAGCCCCTGCGACTGCAGGCGCAACTCGCCCTGCGCCATGCGCACCGTGCGCCCGTCGATCTGCACCAGCAGGTCGGCCGTGTCGGCCGCCACGAAGTCAATCACGTTCTCGCGCAGGGCTTCGTTAGCGGTCAGGCTCACGGCCTCGCGCACCGCCTGCTCGGCCCAGACGGCGTTGCGCCCACGTTGTTCCGCCAGGCCCCGAATGAAGGCCGCAGCGTCGTTGACCTGTTTGGCCGTCATGGCATCGGCCGGGGTGGCGGGCGTCTCGCGATCCTGGGCCACGGGTTCGGAATCGGATGCCGGTGATCCCTTGGGTGCCGACGGCATCCCTGGCATGCCGATGGGCACCGGCGTGGCCGCACCGAGCGTGGTGGCGGGCGCCATGGCGGCGATGTGGCTGGCATAAAGAATGTAGGTGCCGGCACTGGCTGCGCGCGATCCCTGCGGGCTGACGTAAGTGGCCACGGGCACGGGCGAGGCCAAGATGGCCTGAATGATCTGGCGCATCGACGAGTCCAGACCACCGGGCGTGTCCAGCTCCAGGATCACCAGAGCGGCCCCCTGTTGCTGCGCCTGCTGCAAGCCACGCACGATGTAGTCGGCACTGGCCGGCCCAATCGCGTCGTGCACCGTCAGCACCTGAACCGTGGCTGCTCGCACGGCCCCCAGCCCCGCTGTCAGCAGCCATGCGATGGCGCAGCATCGCAACAGCTGGCCGACCGCAAACGACCAAACGTTCAGGTGTGTGACATCGCGCAGTGCGACCATGGCACCTCCAGATGGGTTCTCAGCGTCCTCGCGGAACCAGAACAGATCCGCGCCGCTATTTCCTGAGTTCATGGTCTACCCGTGCAGACCGTTTGTCTTTGACTGAGATCAAGAAACCCGATCGCGGTGGGGATGGTCAGCCCGACGAGGCGTGCAGCCGCATCCAGGCCTCGGCCACCAAGGGCACGATGCTGACCACGCTGGTGGCGTGCACGATGCAATCTGTGCTCCAGACCTCGCCCACCCCGGCGTCTTTGACCAACGCCAGCGCACCCTCGGCAAACAGCGCATGGGTCACCGCCACATCGACCGAGTCGGCACCGGCCGCCAACAGCGCGCGCGCCGCCTGCGCCAAGGTGTGGCCGGAGCTGGCCACATCGTCCATCAGCACCACGGCGCGGCCGTGCACCGCCAGCGCGGGCAATTCGATGCTGACCGCACAGTCACCGTGGCGCTGCTTGCGGCAAACCGCATGGTCCCAGCCGTGAGGGGCGGCGGCTTGCACCACCCGCTGCAAGGATTCTTCGTCGGAGCCGATCAGCACCACATCCGAGCGCTGGCTGTGCACCCAGTCGGCCAGCACCGGCGCGCCACTGAGCACCACCGCATCGGCCACCGGCACCGCTTCGCGCAGCGCGGCCACGCGGTGCAGGTGCGGGTCGACCGTGATCACCGCATCGAACAGGTCTGCGAGGAAGCGGCCGACGATGCGCTGGCTCACCACCTCGCCCGGGTGGAAGGCGATGTCTTGGCGCATGTAGGCCAGATACGGCACCACCAGCGTCAGGTGCTGCGCCCCCAGTTCGCGCGCGGCCTGCGCCACCAGCAGCAGCTCGACCAGTTTCTCGTTGGGGTCGTTGAGCGTGCGCCAGACCACCACACGCGCCAGCAGCACCTCGGGCAACTTCAGCCGCAGCTCGCCGTCGGGGAATCGGTGGCGCTCGATGGCGCGGGCTTGCAGGCCGCAGGCCAGGGCCGCGCGCTCAGCGATCAGCGTGTCTTCGGGAAAATGCAGCAGGCAGCCCGAGTCAGGTGCAACAACGATCTTGACTGCTCCCCGGCCTAAAGCACTTGTCATTACCCACAAGTCCGCCCCTCCTCGAAACCATCCAGCCAAGTCACTACCCAGGTTTCGAGCTTCTCTAAACCTTTCCAAAGTGTCTGCCACCCAGGGTCTCTGTCGTGTGTTCGGCCCAGGAAACCGCCCATTTTGGCAACTTCTCTCCAGTACGCACGCACGGTTAGCTCGGCGAGCAGTTTGCGCATGGCGCACAGAACCCGCAGATAGCTGGCCTCGATGTGCTGTGCTGCCGGTTCATCGGGCCTGGCTCGCGCCAGG
>JBLIJY010000041.1:0-11250 GCA_047636095.1 Hydrogenophaga sp.
GCGATTGGCATGAATTTCTACCTGGAGATCGCCAAGATGCGCGCAGCGCGGCTGCTCTGGACCCGCATCATGAAAGGCTTCGACGCCAAAAAGCCCAAGAGCCTGATGCTGCGCACCCACTGCCAGACATCGGGGTGGAGCCTGACCGAGCAAGACCCGTACAACAACGTGGTGCGCACCACGGTGGAGGCCATGGCGGCGGTGTTCGGCGGCACGCAGTCGCTGCACACCAACAGCTTTGACGAAGCCATCGCGCTGCCCACCGAGTTCAGCTCGCGCATCGCGCGCAACACGCAGCTCATCATCCAGGAAGAGACCCACATTCCCGATGTGGTCGACCCCTGGGCTGGCAGCTACATGATGGAGAGCCTCACGCATGAAATGGCCGACAAGGCCTGGGCCATCATCGAAGAGGTCGAGGCCATGGGCGGCATGACCAAGGCCGTGGACAGCGGCTGGGCCAAGTTGAAGATCGAGGCCGCTGCGGCGGAGAAGCAAGCGCGCATCGACTCGGGCAAAGACGTGATCGTGGGCGTCAACAAATACAAGCTGAAAAACGAAGACCCGATCGAGGTGCGCGACATCGACAACGTGGCCGTGCGCGAAGGGCAGATTGCCCGGCTGAAAGCCATTCGCGCCAGCCGCGACGAGGCCAAGGTGCAGGCTGCGCTGGCGGCGCTCACCGCAGCCGCCGAGAACCCAGCCGCGTCCAACGGCGCATCAGGCACCGGTGGCAACCTGCTCGATCTGTCGATCCAGGCGATGCGCTTGCGCGCCACGGGCGGCGAGGTGTCGGACGCGCTGGAAAAAGTCTATGGGCGCCACCGCGCCGACACGCAAAAGGTGACCGGTGTTTACGCTGCCGCTTACGACTCAGCCGAAGGCTGGGACCAGCTCAAAAAAGAAATCAACGACTTTGCTGAAGCAGAAGGCCGCCGCCCGCGCGTGATGGTCAGCAAGCTGGGCCAAGACGGCCACGACCGAGGCGCCAAGGTGGTGGCCACGGCCTTCGCCGATCTGGGTTTCGACGTCGACATCGGCCCGCTGTTCCAGACCCCCGAGGAGTGCGCTCGCCAGGCGATTGAGAACGACGTGCACGCGGTGGGCGTGTCCACGCTCGCCGCCGGCCACAAGACCCTGGTGCCGGCCATCATTGCCGAGCTGAAGAAGCAGGGTGCTGACGACATCATCGTGTTCGTGGGCGGCGTGATCCCGCGCCAGGACTACGAGATGCTGTACGAGGCGGGCGTGAAGGGCATCTACGGCCCAGGCACGCCGATTCCGGCGAGTGCCAAGGATGTGTTGGAGCAGATCAAGAAGGCGCTGTCCGCATGAGGACTGAAATTGGTATATATTTTTGATATCTACTTATTCAGTGGAGTCCACCATGACCGCTCCCACCCTGGCCACCGCCAAAGTCTTCACCACGGGGCGCAGCCAAGCCGTGCGCCTGCCCAAGGCATTTCGTTTTGATACCGCTGAGGTGACCATAGAACGGGTGGGTGATGGCATCGTGTTGCGCCCGAAACGGACCGATGAAGACTGGTGGACTGAGGTCACACAGGCGTTGAATGGCTTTGAAAGCATGGACTTCATTGAGCGCGATCGCTCACCGCTGGTGGATGACATCTTGTCGCTCGATGATCCCTTGCCCTGATCAGAGCTTTCCCATCGTGAAGTACCTGCTTGATACCAACATATGCATTTACGCCATGAAGCACCATGTCCCTGTGCTTCGCCAAATGCAATCGGCCAAACAAGACGGCTTGTGTGTCAGTGCCATCGTGGCGGCGGAGTTGGCGTTTGGTGTGGCGCGCAGCGCGGCCGAACACAGGGAGCGCAATCAACTTTCTTTGAATCGGTTTCTGGGTGCCATCGCTGTTCAACCGTGGCCCGCTGAGGCTGTCTGGGTCTATGGACCCATGAGGCAGTCCCTCAAGCAAGCGGGCGCACCGATCGGAGAGCTTGACTTGTTAATTGCCGCCCATGCCCAGGTCAACGGGCTGATTTTGGTCACCAACAACACCCGAGAGTTTGAGCGCATCGAGGGCTTGCAGCTGGAAAACTGGGCCCAGCCTGGTACGCCAGCATGATCATTGAGTCCCGCCTTCAAGAGCTGTTTCAAGGCCTGCTGCACGGCGCGTCCATGGTGCAGCGCCGGGCCATGGCCAAGGCCATCACGCTGCTCGAATCCACCCGCGCCGACCACCGAGCGCAGGGCGACGAGCTGCTGACCGCTTTGCTGCCGCACACCGGGCGCTCGTTCCGTCTGGGCATCAGCGGTGTGCCCGGCGTGGGCAAGAGCACCTTCATCGAGACACTGGGCCTGCATCTGATCGACCAGGGACACCGCGTGGCCGTGCTCACCATCGACCCGTCTTCCACGGTGTCGGGCGGCTCCATCCTGGGCGACAAGACCCGCATGGAGTACCTGAGCGTGCACGAGCAGGCTTACATCCGCCCCAGCCCGAGCAGCGGCACCTTGGGCGGCGTGGCCGAGAAAACGCGCGAGGCCATGCTGGTCTGCGAAGCGGCCGGTTACGACACCGTGATCGTCGAGACGGTCGGCGTGGGGCAGAGCGAGACGGCGGTGGCGAACATGACCGACATGTTTGCGCTGCTGCAACTGCCCAACGCGGGTGATGATCTACAAGCCATCAAAAAAGGCGTGATGGAGCTGGCCGACCTGGTGGTCATCAACAAGGCCGATATCGACCCCGACGCGGCCACCCGCGCGCGGTTGCAGATCATGTCCAGCCTGCGGCTGCTGGGTCTGCACGGCCACCCCGATCACCCGCACCACGAGCAGACCGTCTGGCAGCCGCAGGTGATCCAGATCAGCGCACTCAAAGGCCAGGGCGTCGATATTTTTTGGGCGGCTGTGTCGCAGTTCCGCGCGCTGCAGAACACCAACGGCAAGCTGTCCGCCCGGCGCCAGCAGCAAGCCAAAGCTTGGATGTGGGAGCGCATCGACGCTGGTTTGAAACAGCGCTTTCGCGATCACCCCAAGGTACGGCAACAGCTGAGTGACACCACCGCCCGCGTGCTGACCGGCGCTTTGCCCGCCTCGACCGCAGCGCGTGCACTGCTCGACCTGTTCGATTGATGGGCGAAGCCCAACACAACCCCTGTTCATCCCCGATTTTTCTAGAGCGAATTCCCATGCAAGACATCCTCGTTCAACTGGAGAACAAGCGCGCTGCGGCGCGGCTTGGTGGCGGGCAAAAGCGCATCGATGCGCAGCACGCCAAAGGCAAACTCACCGCGCGCGAGCGGCTGGAGGTGCTGCTCGATGAGGGCACCTTCGAGGAATGGGACATGTTCGTCGAGCATCGCTGCACCGACTTCGGCATGCAAGACAACAAGATCCCCGGAGACGGCGTGGTGACAGGCTACGGGATGATCAACGGCCGCCTGGTGTTTGTCTACAGCCAGGACTTCACCGTGTTCGGCGGCGCGCTGTCCGAGGCCCATGCTGAGAAGATCTGCAAGGTGATGGACCAGGCCATGAAGGTTGGCGCACCCGTGATCGGTCTGAACGATTCGGGCGGCGCCCGCATTCAGGAAGGCGTGGCCTCGCTCGGTGGTTATGCCGAGGTGTTCCAGCGCAACGCGATGGCCAGCGGTGTGGTGCCGCAGATCAGCATGATCATGGGCCCGTCTGCTGGCGGTGCGGTGTATTCGCCCGCCATGACCGATTTCATCTTCATGGTGAAAGACAGCAGCTACATGTTTGTCACCGGCCCCGAGGTGGTGAAAACGGTGACGCACGAGAGCGTGACCGCCGAAGAACTCGGCGGCGCCGTCACCCACACCACCAAGAGCGGCGTGGCCGACCTGGCGTTTGAGAACGACGTTGAGGCGCTGCTGATGCTGCGCCGCCTTTACAACTACCTGCCGTTGTCCAACCGCGAAAAGGCCCCGGTGCGCCCGAGCGGCGACCCGATCACCCGCATGGAGCTGAGCTTGGATAGCCTGGTACCCGAGAACCCGAACAAGCCCTACGACATGAAGGAGCTGATCGTCAAAACGGTGGACGATGGTGACTTCTTCGAGCTGCAACCCGAGTACGCCAAGAACATCCTGATTGGTTTCGCCCGCATGGACGGTCAGACAGTGGGCATCGTGGCCAACCAGCCGCTGGTGCTGGCGGGTTGCCTGGACATCAAAAGCTCCATCAAGGCGGCGCGCTTTGTGCGCTTTTGCGATGCGTTCAACATTCCGGTGATCACGTTTGTGGATGTGCCTGGCTTCATGCCCGGCACCTCGCAGGAGTTCGGCGGCATCATCAAACACGGTGCCAAGCTGCTGTATGCGTACGCCGAGTGCACCGTGCCCAAGATCACCGTGATCACCCGCAAGGCCTACGGCGGCGCGTACGACGTGATGGCCTCCAAGCACCTGCGCGGCGATGTGAACTTCGCCTGGCCCAACGCGGAAATCGCGGTGATGGGTGCCAAGGGCGCGGTCGAAATCATCTTCCGAGAAGACAAGGGAGACCCCGCCAAGCTGGCCGCCAAGGAAGCCGAATACAAAGCCCGCTTCGCCAACCCGTTTGTGGCCAGCGCGCGCGGCTACATCGACGACGTGATCCTGCCGCACGAAACCCGCAAGCGCATCTGCCGCTCGCTGGTGATGCTGAAAGACAAGAAGATCGAGAACCCGTGGCGCAAGCACGGCAACATTCCACTGTGAGTTGCATTACATGTGGCAAGCCATGACCTTGGTGGGCGCAGGATCGGACTGCGCGGGCGTTTTGCTCCGTGTCCCCCGGCCTTCGGCCTCCTCCTTTACCTGCGCAAAACACCCACACAGTCCGATCCTGGTGAACTGGCATTCCCCAGCCTCAAACCCAACTTCCTTCGCAGCCTGGGGCGCAGTGTGCCTGCCGCAGCGAAGTCAAGGAGGAGCCGACCGCAGGTCGGCGGGGGACATGGGCGGAGGCAGGCACACCGCGCCCCTGGCGGGCTCAGATACAGCGCCCCTGGCGGGCACAGCGACGCACGACCGAACAAACAACACACTTGCTCCCGTCTAGGACACCGACATGTTCACCAAAATTCTCATTGCCAATCGAGGCGAAATCGCCTGCCGCGTCATCGCCACCGCCCAGAAGATGGGCATTAAAACCGTCGCTGTGTATTCCGAAGCCGACAAAGATGCGCGCCATGTGCGCCTGGCCGACGAGGCCGTGCTTCTTGGTCCTGCGCCGTCGCGCGAGTCGTATCTGGTGATCGACAAAATCATCGAAGCCGCCAAGCAGACCGGCGCGCAGGCCATTCACCCCGGTTACGGCTTCCTGAGCGAGAACGAAGGCTTTGCCCAACGCTGCGAAGACGAAGGCATTGCCTTCATCGGCCCCAAGGCGCATTCGATTGCGGCCATGGGCGACAAGATTGCATCCAAAAAACTGGCACTGGCCGCCCAGGTGAGTACCATTCCCGGCTGGAACGACGCTATCGAATCGGCCGAGCGCGCGGTGGAAATCGCTCAAGGCATCGGCTACCCGGTGATGATCAAGGCCTCGGCTGGCGGCGGTGGCAAAGGGCTGCGCGTGGCGGCCAACGACAAAGAGGCGCTGGAGGGGTTCACCAGCTGCCGCAACGAGGCGCGCAACAGCTTCGGCGACGACCGCGTGTTCATCGAAAAGTATGTGCTGGAGCCGCGCCACATCGAAATTCAGGTGCTGGGCGACAGCCACGGCAACGTGATCTATTTGAACGAGCGCGAATGCTCGATCCAGCGCCGCCACCAGAAAGTGATTGAAGAGGCGCCGTCGCCCTTCATTTCTGACGCCACGCGCAAAGCCATGGGCGAGCAGGCGGTGGCGCTGGCCAAGGCGGTGCAATACCAGAGCGCGGGCACGGTGGAGTTTGTGGTCGGCAAAGACCAGGACTTTTATTTTCTGGAGATGAACACCCGCCTGCAGGTGGAGCACCCGGTCACCGAATGCATCACAGGGCTCGATCTGGTGGAGCTGATGATCCGTGTGGCCGCTGGCGAGCAGCTGCCCCTGACCCAGGCCGACGTGAAGCGCGAGGGTTGGGCCATCGAGTGCCGTATCAACGCCGAAGACCCGTTTCGCAACTTCCTCCCCAGCGTCGGCCGTCTGGTGCGTTTTGCGCCGCCTGAACAGACCATGTTTCAGGGCGACACCACGCAGCGCTACGGCGTGCGGGTGGACACCGGCGTGGTCGACGGCGGCGAGATACCGATGTACTACGACTCGATGATCGCCAAGCTCATCGTGCATGGCAAAGACCGCGGGGAGGCCATTGCCAAGATGCGCGAGGCGCTCAACGGTTTTGTGATTCGCGGCATCAGCAGCAACATCCCGTTTCAGGCCGCGCTGCTGGCGCATCCCCAGTTCGTCTCGGGCGCCTTCAACACCGGCTTCATCGCCGAGCACTACGCCGGCGGTTTCCGGGCCGAAGACGTGCCCCACGACGACCCGCGCTTCTTGGTGGCACTCGCCACCTTCGTGCGTCGCAAGTCGCGCGAGCGGGCCGCAGGCATTTCTGGTCAGCTGCCCGGCTACGGCGTGAAGGTGGGCCACGACTACGGCGTGATCACGCTCGATGCCGCTGGCCAGCACGGGTACAGCGAGGTGAACGTGGTCGAAGCGATTGGCGAGATTGGTGTGGCCACGGTGACGGTGGACGGCCAGCGCTACACCATCACCAGTCCGTCGCGGATCAACGATGTGTGCATCACCGGCAGCTGCAACGGCCAACCTTTCACCGCTCAAATCGATCGCGGTACCCCGCGCAACCCGCTGGCGCTGGTGGTACAGCACAACGGCACCCGCATCGAGGCCATGGTGGTCTCGCCGCGCATGGCCGAGCTGCACCGCCTCATGCCGTTCAAGGCGCCACCCGATATGAGCAAGTTCGTGCTCTCGCCCATGCCGGGCCTCCTGGCCGATGTGGCGGTGCAGGTGGGACAGAAGGTGCAGGCGGGCGAGCGGGTGGCCGTGATCGAGGCGATGAAGATGGAAAACGTCTTGTTTGCGGCGCAGGACGGCGTGGTCAAATCCATCGTCGCCGACAAAGGCGCTTCCCTGTCCGTCGACCAGATCATTGTGGAGTTCGAGTGAGTTCTTTGACCGTTGCCCCCATCCCGTCCGCCCAGCCCATCGCTGTGCACCGGCCAGCCCGGTTGCCCGTGCACCCCGCCGACGCGTGGAGTGTGGCCCAGGTGCAGGCGCTGCTGGACCTGCCTTTCCTGGAACTCATGCACCGCGCACAGCTGGCACACCAGGCGCATTTCCCTGAGGGCGATATCGAGCTGGCGACCCTGCTGTCGGTCAAGACTGGCGGCTGCCCCGAAAACTGTGGCTACTGCCCGCAGGCGGCCCAGTACGACACCGGCGTCACCGCGCAGAAGCTGATGGAGGTGGACGAGGTGGTGCGCGCGGCCCAGGCAGCCAAAGACGCTGGCGCCACGCGGTTCTGCATGGGCGCCGCCTGGCGCGCGCCCAAGGATCGCGATGTGCTCAAGGTGGCTGAGCTGATCGGCGCCGTCAAGGAGCTGGGTCTGCAGACGTGTGCCACGCTGGGCATGCTGGAGCCTCACCAGGCCGAGCAGCTCAAGGCCGCCGGCCTCGACTATTACAACCACAACCTTGACACCTCGTCCGAGTACTACGGTCAGGTCGTGGACACGCGCACCTACCAGGATCGGCTCGACACGCTGAGCAGCGTGCGGCAGGCGGGCATCAGTGTGTGCTGTGGCGGTATTGTGGGCATGGGCGAGTCGCCCGTGGACCGGGCCAGCCTAATCGCCCAGCTGGCGAACTTGAATCCCTACCCGGAATCGGTGCCAATCAACAGCCTGGTTCGCGTGCCTGGCACACCACTGGCCGACGCCCCACCGATTGACCCGCTGGACTTCGTGCGCGTGATCGCGGTCGCCCGCATCACCATGCCCAATGCCCGTGTGCGGCTGTCCGCGGGGCGGCAGCAGCTCGGTGAGGCGGTGCAGGCCCTGTGTTTCCTGGCTGGCGCCAATTCGATCTTCTACGGAGACAAGCTGTTGGTGACCGGCAACCCCGACGCAGATGCCGACAGGAAGCTGCTGACCAAGCTGGGCTTGATGGCCAGCGCAGTCTCGACCAGGCAAGGTGGTGACCAGCCCGAGCGCAAACAGGTGTTTGCATGAGCACCGTTGACAAGAGCCGCCCCTTCAAGGTCCTGGGCATCCAGCAGATCGCCATCGGCGGGCCCGACAAGCAGCGGCTGCAGAAGCTCTGGGTGGAGATGCTGGGGCTGGAAGTCACCGGTACGTTTCAGAGCGAGCGCGAAAACGTGGATGAAGACATCTGCGCCATCGGCAGCGGCCCGTTCAAGGTTGAGGTCGATCTGATGCAGCCGATCGACCCCGAGAAGAAGCCGGCGGTGCACACCACGCCGCTGAATCACATCGGTCTGTGGATCGACCACCTGCCGCAGGCGGTCGAGTGGCTCACCGCGCAGGGCGTGCGTTTCGCGCCAGGCGGTATCCGCCAAGGTGCCGCGGGTTTCGACATCACCTTTTTGCACCCCAAAGCGAACGACGCGTTCCCGATCTCGGGCGAGGGCGTGCTGATCGAGCTGGTGCAGGCGCCGCCCGAGGTGGTCAGCGCGTTCGCCAAGCTGGCTGGGCAGCCCCACTGAACGACCAGAGTGCCGCAGACGGTTCACACTGGGCTTGCGCGACCGAGCACCTTGTTCACGTCGTTCGCGCACGCCTGTACAGCGTCGATCCAGTGCGTTCCGGCGGGCGCTGGCGGCACCGAGAGCCCTGCAAACACAGCGCCGCCGAGAATGAGTGAAGTGGCCCCTTCGTCCGCTGCGGTTTGTGCGTTTTGTAGCAGCGCGGGCCACCAGAGCGCAGGGTCATGCGCGAAGACCGCGCCGTTGACGGGGAGTGCCCACACATCCACCAGCCCCTCTGACATCCCGAACGCGTGCGCACGTTGGGTGAGCAGAGGCTTCCAGGCTGGTCCACAGGTCAGCACGGCGAACCGTTGTTGGCTTTCCACCGCTTGCGTCATGGCCGAATGCGCCAGGCCGAACACAGGTGGCATCCCAGGATCGGCTCGCAGTGCTTCGAAGCCAGGGTCTCCAAAGCACGCCACCACAATGGCATCCGCAAGCCCGTGTTGGGTCAGGCAACGCCTCGCCTCGCTCCGCACAGTCATTGCGGCGTGGCCGAATGTGGCCACGTTGTCGATGACTTCAGGACCGTCGGTGGCGGTCACTCGCACTTGCTTGATATCGACGCTCAGCGCCAATGCGTCGCCCACACGCCGCGTCATCCAGGACGACCGATTGGGGTTGATCACAACCAGGCGCGGCATTTACTCAGCTCGCATTCGCTGCCTGCCACGCTGCTCGAATGGCCTCGACCGGGTCTTCATGATCGGATGCCGGTGCAGGTCGCAAGCGCGTCTCCACGAGCGCCAGGTGTCGGTGCATGCATTTCATGGCCTGCGGCCCGTCGCCAGCCACCAACGCGCTGAAGATTTCGCGGTGCTCCTCGCAGGCGCTGCGCGCGGCCTGCACCGGCTCGAAGCGCGCCACCAGCATCGAGGTTCGGCTGAGCAGGTGGCTCATGGTGCGTTCGATGTATTCGCTGCCAGTCGCCTCGCCCAGCAGCACGTGAAACTGCGCTGACAGGCGAATGGATCGTGCGCGGTCGTTGTGCCGAGCGGCTTCGTCTTCCTCGGTCAGGTGGGCCTGCAGGCGCTGCACCATGGATTTGTCCAGGGTGCTGGCCAGGTGGCCCACAATGCCGCCTTCCAAGATGCGTCTGGCTTCATAAATGGTGCGCGCCTGCTCCAGAGAGGGAGCCGCTGCCAGCGCACCTCGGTTGGGCACGAGTTCCAGCAGCTGATCGTGCCCAAGGCGCTGGAGCACCTTGCGCACCCGTTCCCGGCTGACACCGAACACGGCCGCGATTTGCTGTTCGCGCAGCGGCGCGCCAGGCGCAATTCTGCTGCCCAGCAGCACAGACGAAATCACGTGGTAAATGGTGTCTTCGGTAGCAGACATGGCGAGTCGGTAGAGGGTGACCCGTTCAATGATGCCACCCCCGTCGAGACCGGCGCGTGCTCAAGCCACCAGCGTGCAATTTGCTCACGGGTGGCGATCCAGGCCACGCCCGAATGCCTCACATGCTGCAAGATGGTCTGTAGCGCCCCCATGCGCCCAGCACGACCGATCATGCGCAGATGAAGCCCGACGGAGAGCATGCGTGGGCGTGTGGTGCCTTCTGTCGCCAACCAGTCGAAGGCGTCACACACGTAGGTGGCGAACTCGCGCCCGGTGGCGAAGCGGTGCGTGTGCTGGAAATGCATGTCGTTGGTGTCGAAGGCATAAGGCAGCACCAGGTGGCGTTTGCCGAGCACGTCCACGAAGTAGGGCGTGTCGTCGTTGTAGGCGTCGCTGTCGTAAAGAAATCCGGCCTCGGCCAGCAAGCGCCGCGTGTGGGGTGAGCTGGCGCTTCTCGTGTGCCAGCCGACCGGTGAGCGGCCAGTGGCGTTGCGAATGGCAACCCGGGTACGTTCGATGGCATCGCGCTCGCTCACCTCGCTGAGGCGGGCGCCGCTTTCCCATCGCCAGCCGTGAGCGGACACCTCGTGACCACGTTCGTGGGCATCGCGGGCGAGCCAAGGCGTGCGCTGTACCGCGCTGCCGCAGGCACTGAGGGTGAAACTGGCCTGGTGGGCGTCGAACAGATCGGCCACCCGCCACCAGCCCACCCGCGTTCCGAACTCGAAGTGGCTGTCGATGCACGGGTCGGGCACGTCGAGACGGTCGCTCACCTCGTAGACGCCCTCGTTGACCGGATCGCCGTCGTTCATGGAAAACTCACCACCCTCCTCAAAGTTGACGACAAAGGATACGGCGACCGTGCGCCCCTCTGGCCAGCGCACGGCAGGCAGATCGGGACCATAGCCGCGCAGATCGCGCTTGGGTTGTTGCATCAGTCGACCTTGATGTTGCGTTCCTTGACCACGCGAGACCACTTGGCAAACTCGCGCTCGAGGTATTGGTTGCTGGCTCCTGGGTCCATCGCCATCGGCTGCGCACCCGATGCTTTGAGCTGCTCCACGAACTGGGGCTGCATCAGGCTCTTTTGCAACGCTGTGTTCAGGCGTTTGATGGTGTCTGGCGGGGTGCTCGACGGGGCGAGCAGCGCGTACCAGGCGGTGAACTCGTAGCCCGGCAGCCCGCTTTCAGCGATGGTGGGCACGTCGGGTACCTG
>JBLIJY010000042.1:0-11191 GCA_047636095.1 Hydrogenophaga sp.
TGTCCGCCCAGGTTCAGACGGGCGAGGATGTTGATCGGTACCGGCACGTTGTTGGCCGTCATGGCGCCTGAGCTGATCAGGTAGGGCATGGGCGTGAGGATGTGGCCGCCGTCAATGCCCCCCTTGCCAGAGCCGAGCACGAGGTTGTCGCGCGTCGTACCCCACGAGGATTGCTTGAGCACCTCGACTTCGGTCATGCCGTGCTTCTTGAAGAACCCTTTTTCGTCCGCAACAAACAGCGGGGCTGCGTCCGTCAGGGCAATGAAGCCAAGCTTGGCCGCGCGGGTTTCCACTGTGGTGGACGCCTGGGCGCGGCCTTGAGTTGCCCACAAGCTTCCTGCCACAGCGGCCACGCCGATCGCCGACGACTTCCGGATGACCTCGCGACGTGAGAGAGGCTTGGGATTTGAGGATTTGTTCATGATCAACTCCTGGAAAAAAGGATCCGACAAGTTTGGAAATCGATGACCCAAAAAACAAAACGGCGCCCATTGCGATCCCAGCCGAAGCTGGAGTGCAATGGACGCCGTTGTCCGTGTCTGGGTAAGCAGTGAGGAATGTGACCGCCGTTGGCCACTTCCTTGCCAGAACACTAAGCAGCTAACGTGCCAGCGCTCGCATTTGTACAGTGCTTAGAATCAGATCTTTGATTTAAAAGGAAAAAATGCGATCGAATCGCCCATAATCTGGACTTTTCGGTGGAGCTTCAGGGCGTGTTACCAATCCTCTTCACGGTGCGGAGCACAAAACTTGTGCGCTGTAGCACTTGTCTGGGGCGTTTCAGCGAGATCTTTCTGGCAGCACGTCGGCCATCGCCAGCAGCGCTTCGGCCACGTCCACGATGCGGCGGTTCTGGTTCATGGCCATCTGGCGCAGGGCCTTGTGAGCCTCGTCCTCACGCAGGCCGCGGTGTGCCATGAGCAGTCCCTTGGCGCGCTCGATCAGCCGGCGCTCGTTCAGGCTGGCCCGCACTGTCTCCAACTCGTCGCTCACCACCTGCAGGCGCCGCGCCTGGTCCTGCACCAGGTCGAGGATGGAGCGCTCGACCTGCGGGCCGTAACCTTGACCAGACGGTGGCTCGGTCGCTCGCTCTACCCCTTCCTGACCGAAGAATGACGCGGCTTCGGCCTGGGTTGAATCATCCGCAGGGCGTCCGAGCAGTTGCTGGTGAGCGATCAGGTCGGCTGTGGCGGCCGCGGAGCGTTGTTCGCACAGTGTCCTGAGCCCAGCGCACAACTGTTCATCGATGGCCTTCATGCCATCGATGCCCTCAGTGCAGGCGTTGAACCAGGTCTGGCTCAAGGCTGTGTCCAGTGGCCCGCCAGCGGGCGCGGTGCACAGGATACGTCGCAGCCGCTCCAGCACCGCCGGTGGCGAGGCGTGCGACGCACCTGCCCAAGACGGGCTGTCGTGCTCCCGGGTGAAGTCCTGGAACACCTGCAGGCAGCGCTCCTGCGACTCGATCAGGTGCAGCAACCGCTGCTGAGCTGCCGGCTCGGCCTGGCCAGCCGCAAACAGAGCCGAGCCGGTGGCCCGTTCCTGGCCGGCAAATTCCTTGGCCTGCATGAAGTTGAACAAGGCCACCAGGCGGCGCGAGATCAGCGGATCGGACGCACTGTCGGCGGCTTCAAACACCACGGCCAGCAAGCCGTTGATGAGCCGGATATAGGCCGCAGTGGCGTTCGCTGGCGTCCAGGCCTGACTGTCCACCCGCTCGCGCAGCAGGGGCAGGGCATCAAGCCCCTGCAGCGCGTAGGCGATGCGACTGAATAGGCGAGCCCCATGGCCGCGGCTGGAGGGGGCGGTGTCCAGGTCGCTCAGGCGCTTGCGCAGGGCCTGTTCGCGCAAGATGGTGTCATGCACTTGGGCGCGCAGCGCCTGCTGGCAACGCTCACCCTGGGAGCCCAGGTAGAGGTTGGACATACCGCGCTCGCGTTGCAACGCGTGTACCAGGTGGCCTGTGGCATCGACCAGGGAGATGGTGAGCGCCAGCCGCTGCAGCTCGGCGATGTCACATAGCTTGGCGGCAATGAGAAAAGGCAGTCCAGAATTCATGCGTGCAGTATTTGGCGGCCCGCGACCACCCTTGGTTTGAACCCAGCAATATCCGTGCCGCGCGGACCATGCGCGCCAGCCGTTTGTGCATAACCGGTCAGGCCGGGAACATGCCGTGCGCTAGCTTGCTGTCCGCCGCGGCAGCAGAGGCAAGAAACGTCAGCAGGGCCTGCGCCCCTTCGGGCTGCTCGCCGGCCGTGGTGCGCGCGGCCGAGAAGGTGTTGACGATCTGGATGGCGGGGGCAACGGGCCCAGCACGGCGATGCCGGGCACATTCTTCAGCTCGCTGGGCTGTTGAAAACCCAGCGCCACCTCTCCGCTGGCCACCAGCGAACCCACCGGCACGCCAGGCTGTGCGGTGACGATGCGCTCGCGCAGTTCATCAGACATACCCCAGCGCTCAAACAGGCGGGTGACTTCCACCCCGCTGGGTCCGGTGGAAATGCCCAGGCTGGTGGCCGCCATGACGGCCTCAAGAACCGCGGCTTCGGTCCCGATGTCTGGGGTCGGGTTTCTCGCGCGCACGGCCAGGGCCAAGGCCGCGCCCGAGCGGGCCAGGTCGATTCGGCTGTCGGTCAGCAGCTGACCGCTTGCCGACAGCTGCTCGATGGCGTTGGCCGCGAGCGCCACCACATCAAATACCTCACCAGTCTGAGCCCGCTGCGCAGCGCTCACGCCGCCCACCGACACCAGCGAGACGGTGGTGTCCGGCTGGATGGCCTGGAGCTGCTGGATCGGGTCTGACAGCAGCGCCTGGGTGGCCATGGAGGAGGCCATGCAAATGTTCATGGGATGGACTCAAAGAAAGGTCAAAACAGACTATCCCCAGCGGAGGCACCCGTACACTCGTCTCATGCTGATCCTGGGTTTTGAATCTTCCTGCGATGAAACCGGCGTGGCGCTGGTCGATGCCAGCGGCGCTGGTGTGCCGCGCCTGCTCGCCCACGCGCTGCACAGCCAGATCGAGATGCACCAGGCCTATGGCGGCGTGGTGCCCGAGCTGGCCAGCCGCGACCACATCCGCAGGGTGCTGCCGCTGACCGATGCGGTGCTGGCCGAGGCCGGCGTGGCACTGTCGGCGGTGGACGCGGTGGCCTACACCCGTGGCCCGGGTCTGGCGGGTGCGCTGTTGGTGGGTTCTGGCGCGGCCTGTGCCATGGCGATGGCGCTGGGCAAGCCGGTGATCGGCGTGCACCACCTGGAAGGCCATCTTCTCTCGCCATTTCTCAGCGCCGATCCGCCCGAATTCCCATTCGTGGCGTTGCTGGTCTCGGGCGGCCACACGCAACTGATGCGGGTCGACGGGGTGGGCCGCTACGAATTGCTGGGCGAGACCATTGATGACGCTGCCGGCGAGGCATTTGACAAATCGGCCAAGCTGCTTGGCCTGGGTTACCCCGGTGGCCCGGCGCTGGCCAAGCTGGCCGAGCAGGGCAGGGCCGACGCCCACGCCTTCCCGCGCCCGCTGTTGCACAGCGGCAACCTGGACTTTTCTTTTGCGGGCCTGAAAACCGCGGTGCTCACCCAGGTCAAGCGCCTGGCCCGCGCGCGGCCCGAAGGCCCGGCCACACCGGCCCTCGCCGAGGCCTTGAGTGAGACAGAAAAGGCCGATGTGGCAGCCAGCGCGCAGGCGGCCATCGTCGATGTGCTGTTGAAAAAATCGCTCGCGGCATTGCGTGTCACCGGCTTGATGCGCTTGGTGGTCGCAGGCGGGGTGGGTGCCAACACGCGTCTGCGCAGTGAACTCAACCAGGCCTGCGCGCGGCGCGGCGTGCGGGTGCACTACCCCGAGCTGCACCTGTGCACCGACAACGGCGCCATGATCGCGCTGGCTGCCGGGCTGCGGGTGCAGGCTGGTTTGGCCGATCTGCAGCAGCGGGGTTACGCCTTCGACGTGAAGCCTCGATGGCCGCTGGCAGCGCTGGTCAATGAGGACACGCCTCGCCTCCCCTGACCGCCGAGGCGGTGCTTCCCGCATTTTTCGTTGTGGTGATTGACGAACCGGCGTGTTTTCTCGCTGTGTGTCGCGGTCAAACGGCATCTCTTTGACCCACATCGTGTGTGGGTTTGCCGCAAACGCTCATCGCGTGAATGTGAAAGTGGCGCGCTCACGCCGGAGAGGTGCCGACAAGGCACAATGCGCCGCGAGGTGCAGCGTCAGCAAAGTGAAGCCGACAGCACCCTTTGTGACCCACCCCAGCCGAGACTGAAGATGAGCATCTGCTTGAATCGCCGAAGTTTCTCCCGCACCGCAGCGGCGTCCGTGCTGGCCCTCGCTGGGCTCAGTGCTTGCGCGCCCTCCGCGCCCGATGTGATCAAAATTGGGGTGGCCCAGCCGCTCAGCGGTCCGATCGCCAGCCTGGGTCAAGACATGCTCAATGGCGTCACCTTGGCGGTGGAGGAGATCAACCAGGCAGGTTTTAAGGTCGCCGGTAAGCCGGTGAAGCTGGAGATCGTGGCGGTTGACGACAAGTCTGATGCTGCCACTGGCAAGGCAGTGGCTCAACAACTGGTTGAGACCGGTGTGGTGGCGGTCATCGGCAACTTGAACTCTGGCGTCAGCATCGAGGCTGCACCAGTCTATGCCGCCGCCAGCGTGGCGCAGATCGCAATCTCAACCAATCCCACATTCACCGAGCTTGGTTTCCCCACCACGCTTCGCATGGTGGCCAACGACAACCTACAGGCCAGGGCCATGGGCGCCTACGCTGCTGGACTGCCGGGCAGCACCCGCTATGCGATGGTGGACGATGGCACGACATACGGCAAGGGGTTGGCCGATGGTGCGGCTGCCCGACTCAAGGCGTTGAACAAAGAGGTACTGCTGCGCCAGTCGTTCGATGGTGAGACCGTGGCGTTCGATGAGTTGGCGGCCCAAATCAAAGCCGATGGCATCAACGTCGTCATCTCCATGCTCAACGACTTCCAGGTTTTGGCGCTGCTGCAAGCGCTCGACAAGCTGAGTTACACCAATATCGTGCTGGTTGGTGGCGACACAATCAAGACCACCGAGATGATCAAAGCGGCTGGTTTGGTGACCCGCATCGCGGCCACTTCTCCCGTCCTCAATGCCGAGGAATTCCCCGCTGGAGAGGCGTTCCAAGCCAAGTTCTCTGCGCGGTTCAATGGGCCAGTGGCCTACGGCGCCCACTACAGCTACGACAGCATGTACGTGCTCAAGACCGCCATCCAGTCAGCGCAGTCAGCCGATCGAAAAAAGGTCCTGGAAGCGCTTCGAAAAATCGAGGCCTTTGCGCCGGTGACCAACACCATGCGCTGGGACGACAAGGGCGAGCAGCGCTACGGAACCGTGGGTATTTACGAGCTGCGTGGTGGCAAATGGGAGCTGCGCACGCGATCGGATCGCGGGTGAAAGTGGTTGTGATCCCTTCGTGGCGGGCTCCGCGCCGCATTCTCCAGGCCAACAGCCTTGGAAAACATTTTTTATGAGGACATTATTGTGATCGGTTTGTTTCAGTTCAGTGCCGCTTTGGCGCTCGGTGCCTGTGTCTTGGGCTTTGGCTCCAGCGCCGCAGCCCAGCAGCCTTCGCGCCAGACGGCCGCCAGCGCTGTGGTGGCAGGCCCACCAATTCGCATTGGCATGATCGAAGGCCTCACAGGCGCCTTCGCCAACACTGGGGAGGCCGTGTTTCGCAACCTGGTCTGGGCCACCGAGCGGGTGAATGCCCGCGGTGGCGTGAAGCTGCCGGGTGGCAACCGCCCGCTGCTGATCGAGCGCTTTGACAGCAAAGGCCAGACCGAAGAAGCGCTGTCTGGGCTGCGCTCGGCGATCGATCAGGACATCCGCATCGTGGCGCAGGGCAACTCTTCGGCACCGGCGGCCGCGCTGATCGAAGCCATCAACAAACACAACGAGCGCGACGTGACACGGCGCGTGGTGTACCTCAACTACTCGGCGGTGGACCCCTCGCTCACCAACGAGCGCTGCAGCTTCTGGCATTTCCGCTTCGATGCCCATGCCGACATGCGCATGACCGCCCTGATGAGCGTGCTTCGCGAAGACCGTGCGCTCAAGCGCATCTACCTGATCGGGCAGGACTACAGCTTTGGCCAGAGCGTGTTGCGCGAAGCGCGCAGGCAGCTCGCCGATCAGCGGCCTGACATTCAGATCGTGGGTGACGAATTGCACCCGATGGCGCGCGTCAAGGATTTCTTGCCCTACGCCGCCAAAATCAAAGCCAGTGGCGCCGAGGCGGTGCTCACCGGCAATTGGGGCAACGACCTCACCTTGCTGGTGAAAGCGTCCAGAGAGGCTGGCTTCCAGGGCAGTTTCTACACCTTCTACGGCAACGCGCTGGGCGCTCCGGCCGCCATGGGTGAGGCCGGTTTGGGCAAGGTGTTTGCGGTGGCCGACTGGTTTCCCAACGTTCCAACCGCAGCGTCTGAAGGCTTTTACCGAGATTTTCGCGAGCGCTTTCCCAAGCCCGAAGACGACTACGTGCACATGCGCATGCAGCTCATGATCGAGGCATTGGCGCAGGCGATCGAGCGCGCGGGTGCGGTGGACGCCACCCGCATCGCCACCGAGCTGGAAAAGGCCGAGGTCACGCTGGCCGGACAGACCGCACGCATGCGTGCTGCTGACCACCAGTTCCAGCAGCCGCTGGCGGTGGCGGTGATGGACCGCCAGGGCGCGCCCGGCGTGAAATTCGATGTGGAGGGCTCAGGTTACGGTTTTCGCGTCATCCGAAGCCTCACGCCTCAACAGGCCGAGGCATCCCACAGTTGCACCATGCAGCGCCCCTGAGTCGGTACCGAGGAAAGCAGCATGCGTGAAGTGGTTGAGACGCTGGGCGAGTCCCGCATTCGCGAGGTGGCCAACGAAGGCCTTGGCCGCGAGGACGTGCTGAAGTTCTGGTTTGGCGAGAGCGACGAGGTCACGCCCGGTTTTGTGCGCGAGGCGGCGATCGCCTCCCTGCAGGCGGGCGAGACCTTTTACGCGCACAACCTGGGCCTGTCCGAATTGCGCGATGGCATTGCCCGCTACACCGACGCTCTGCACCCCGGCTGCGGCGCGGATCACTGGCAACCGCGTCTGGCGGTGACTTCCGGTGGCGTCAATGGGCTCATGCTCGCGTCACAAGCCCTCGTGGACGCAGGCGATGAAGTGGTGGTGGTCACACCGGCCTGGCCCAACCTGGTGGCGCAGCCGTTGATCATGGGGGCCGCTGTGGTCTGTGTGCCGCTCACGGTGCTGGAGACCGGGCCGCGCACCGGTGCGTGGGTGCTGGATATGGATGCCCTGCTGTCGGCCATCACGCCCGCCACCCGACTGCTGGTGCTCAACGCGCCAAACAACCCCACGGGCTGGACGCTCAGCCGCGAGCAGCAAACCACCATCCTCGAGCACTGCCGGCGCACTGGCACCTGGATCCTGGCCGACGAGGTGTACGAGCGGCTGTACTTTGCCGGCGATACGCCCAACGGCGCGGCCAGCAGCTTTCTGGATGTGGCCGAGCCCGAAGACCGCTTGATCGTCGCCCACAGCTTTTCCAAGAGTTTTCTCATGACCGGCTGGCGCCTGGGCTGGCTGGTAGTGCCCGCCTCGCTCACGCCCGCGATCGGCAAGCTGATTGAATACAACACCTCGTGTGCGCCGGTGTTCATCCAGCGCGCCGCGCTCGCGGCTCTGACACGTGGGGACGAGGTGACGCCTGCGCTGGTGGCGCACCTGCGTCTTTGCCGCGACACCCTGGTGCCGCTGCTGCGCGCCATGCCGAGCGTCACCCTCGCCGAACCACGCGGCGGCATGTACGCCTTCTTCCGGCTGGACGGGCACGACGACTGCCTGGACACAGCCAAGCGCCTGGTGCGCGAAGCTGGCATCGGCCTCGCCCCGGGCAGCGCCTTCGGACCTGAGGCGGCTGGCTGGCTGCGCTGGTGCTTTGCAAGCCGCGACCCGCAGCGGCTGGTGCAGGGTGTCGAGCGCCTGCGTGCCTGGCTGGCGCAGTCTTCCCGACAGGCTGCCGGGCTATAATGGCAGGCTGCTGTCAGTTCAGATGGCATATCACGCCCGTTGTGGCGGTCAGAATTGGTGGCCCCCTGGGGGCTGACGAAGCGCTGACTGGCTGCGCCGGGTCGCCTGTACACCCAAGGAAATTTCATGATCGCCCAAGACATCAAAGCCGCCGTCATTGCGGACAATGCCCGCGCTGCCAAAGACACCGGCAGCCCCGAAGTGCAAGTCGCTCTTTTGACCGCGCGCATCAACGAGTTGACGCCTCACTTCAAAACACACGCCAAAGACCACCACGGCCGCCGTGGCCTGCTACGCATGGTGAGCCGTCGCCGCAAGCTGTTGGACTACCTCAAGTCCAAAGACGCCGAGCGTTACCTTGCCCTGATCAAGAAGTTGGGCCTGCGCAAGTGATTTTGACCATCAGGGTCTGACACGCAAAGAAACGCCTGAGTTGGTTCGCTGGCTCGGGCGGTTTTTGTTTGTAAGTCCTGTTTTTTGATTCCGGAGCGGCAACAACAGAGCGAAGCTGTGTCATTCCAACGGTGTTGTGCGGCTGGCCCGTGTCAACGGCGCCGTTGGAATGGCATCGTGTTCTGGGTTGTGACGCCGGTTTTTGTGCATAACCGCTGCACGCCATGCCACCCCTGGGGGTGGCCCCAAGGAGCCCGCTATGAGCATGTTCAACAAAGTCACCAAAACCTTCCAGTGGGGCCCGCACACGGTCACCATGGAAACCGGCGAAATCGCCCGCCAGGCCACTGGCGCTGTGCTGGTCAACATCGACGACACCGTGGTGCTGGCCACCGTGGTCGCCAAGACCGATGCCAAAGCCGGTCAAGACTTTTTCCCGCTGACAGTCGATTACACCGAAAAAGCTTACGCCGCCGGCAGGATTCCCGGCAGCTTCTTCAAGCGCGAAGGCCGCCCCAGTGAGCTGGAGACGCTGACCTGCCGCCTGATCGACCGCCCGATCCGTCCGCTGTTCCCCGAAGGCTTCTACAACGAAGTCCAGGTGATCGTGCACGTGGTGAGTCTGAACCCCGAAGTGCAGGCCGACATCGCCGCTCTGATCGCCACCTCTGCTGCGCTGTCGGTCAGCGGCATTCCGTTCAATGGCCCCATTGGCGCTGCCCGTGTTGGTTACGTCAACGGCGAATATGTGCTCAACCCAGGTCAGACCCAGCTGAAAGACAGTCAGCTCGATCTGGTGGTCGCTGGCACCGAGGCAGCCGTGCTGATGGTCGAATCCGAAGCCCAGCAGCTGAGCGAAGAAATCATGCTCGGCGCCGTGGTCTATGGCCACGAGCAGGGCAACATCGCGATTGCTGCTATCAACGAGCTGGTGCGCGACGCCGGCAAGCCGGCCTGGGACTGGCAGCCACCCGCCAAAGACGAGCCGCTGATCGCCAAGATCGACGGCCTGGCCAAAGCCAAGCTGGAAGCCGCCTACCAAATCCGCAACAAGCAAGCGCGCACACAAGCCTGCCGCACGGCTTATGCCGAAGTGATGGCTGCCTTGAAGGCCGAAGGCGTGGCGTTTGATGGCGTGGCGATTGAAGCGCTGCTGTTTGACATCGAAGCCAAGATCGTGCGTGGCCAGATTCTGGCGGGCGAGCCGCGCATCGACGGTCGCGACACGCGCACCGTGCGCGCCATCGAAATCCGCAACAGCGTGCTGCCCCGCACCCATGGCTCTAGCTTATTCACGCGTGGCGAAACCCAGGCGCTGGTGGTGGCCACGCTGGGCACCGACCGCGATGCACAGCGCATCGACGCGCTGGCTGGCGACTTCCAAGATCGCTTCATGCTGCACTACAACATGCCTCCGTTTGCCACCGGCGAAGCGGGCCGTTTTGGCACGCCCAAGCGCCGCGAAATCGGCCATGGCCGCCTGGCCAAACGCGCGCTGATCGCCGCGCTGCCCAGCAAGGAAGACTTCCCCTACACCATGCGTGTGGTCTCGGAAATCACCGAGTCCAACGGCTCGTCTTCCATGGCTTCGGTCTGCGGTGGTTGCCTGGCGCTGATGGACGCCGGTGTGCCCATGAAGGCACATGTGGCCGGTATCGCCATGGGCCTGATCAAGGAAGGCAACCGCTTCGCTGTGCTGACCGACATTCTGGGTGATGAAGATCATCTGGGTGACATGGACTTCAAGGTCGCTGGCACCACCAACGGCATCTCTGCGCTGCAAATGGACATCAAGATCCAGGGCATCACCAAGGAAATCATGCAGGTCGCACTGGCGCAGGCCAAGGAAGCGCGCATGCACATTCTGGGCAAGATGCAGGAGGCCATGGGTGAAGCCAAGGTGGAAGTCTCCAACTTCGCGCCCAAGCTGTTCACCATGAAGATCAACCCCGAGAAGATTCGCGACGTGATCGGCAAGGGCGGCGCGGTGATCCGCGCGCTGACCGAAGAGACCGGCTGCCAGATCAACATCGACGAAGACGGCACCATCACCATCGCCTCGGCCGACGCTGCCAAGGCCGAGGAGGCCAAGCGCCGCATCCAGCAGATCACCGCCGAAGTGGAAATCGGCAAGGTCTACGAAGGCCCGGTCACCAAGATCCTGGACTTCGGTGCCCTGATCAACCTGCTGCCCGGCAAAGACGGTCTGCTGCACATCAGCCAGATCGCCCACGAACGCGTGGAGCGTGTTTCTGACTATTTGACCGAGGGCCAGATCGTCAAGGTCAAGGTGATGGAAACCGACGAAAAGGGCCGTATCAAGCTGTCCCTGAAAGCGTTGATCGATCGCAACAGCGTCGAGCAGACACAACAGCCTCATCAGCCGCAGCCATAAGGCGAACGCCGCGTGACCACAACGATGCAAGCGGTTGAAATCGGTGCTTTCGGTGCGCCCGAGGTGCTGCGCTTGTGCGAGCGCCCGCTGCCGGTGGCGGCTGCGGGCGAGATGCTGATTCGCGTCAGTGCTTCAGGCATCAACCGGCCCGATGTTTTGCAGCGCAGCGGCGCGTATCCGCCGCCGCCGGGCGCCTCCGACCTGCCAGGTCTGGAAGTGGCCGGGGTCATCGAATCGGGCGATGCCGATGCGATGTCGCAGGCGGGCTTGAAGGTCGGCGACCGTGTGTGTGCCTTGGTCGCGGGTGGCGGTTACGCGCAGTTCTGCACCGCGCCGGTGGGCCAGTGTCT
>JBLIJY010000043.1:0-11186 GCA_047636095.1 Hydrogenophaga sp.
GGCCTGGCACCAAGCGCTCGTTGATGTCCACAAGGCCTCGAAAAGGGTCGAAATCGACCTTCAAACGCCCCGAAAAGCACCTGCAATATCGTCATCTGAAATCAGGCGGGGAAACGCGCGTTGCGACGGTGGTTGTGCAGACCTTCCCTGGATTGTGGCCTCGGTTCAGGCGGCTGTAGTCATGGTGCGTGGTCGATTTTTGTTTCGATTGTCTTCCGGGGCGTTGGCTCAGGAAGGCAACAAATGTCACTTTTCGTCAGTGCGTCCCGGCGTACCGCCGTCGGGCTCTGCGGGCTGCACCCCGCGCCCCGTTCCGGGTCGCGGCCATTCTGCTCCGATCCCTGACGCCTCTGGCCGTTGGTGGGCCCCCGGCCTGCGCGCTGCGCTTGCCTGTTTCGTGCGGGCTTTTGTGGTGGGGCTGGCTTGCTGTTCCCTTGATCCTGTCACGCCGTTCTCGCCGTCAAGGTCTGCGCGCACCTTGTGCGCTGGCGGCCGTGCGGCCGTCTTCGAACCTGTGACCGCTGCGCTGCGGCGTGCCGTCTCCGGTCTCGGGAAATCCCGCCCTAGTCCCTGGAGTTGGTCATGCAACACGATCTTTTTTCCTCCCTCGATTCCTTCCTGTCGGTGCCTGCTGGGTCGGGCGGTTTGCTCATGCGCGATGTGGCCGGTCAGTACCGGCCAGCCGAGGCCGACGAGGTGCTGCTGGCGGCGCAGCGGCTGCTGGCCTCCCAGGTGCGTGGCAGCGATTTGATGGACTCGTCTGCTGTGGTCAAGGATTTCTTGCGCGCTCGGCTCGGCAACCTGCCACACGAGGTGTTTGCGGTCGTCCACCTGGACGCACAGAACCGCGTGCTGGACTACGTGGAGATATTCCGGGGAACGGTGAGCCAGACATCGGTCTATCCGCGCGAGGTGGTGCGCGATGCGCTCCTGTGCAACAGCTGCGCGCTGGTCCTGGTGCACAACCATCCCAGCGGTGCAGCACGTCCTTCGCGGGCAGATGAATATCTGACGCGGACGATCAAGCAGGCGTTGGCCCTGGTCGATGTGCGGGTGCTGGACCACTTCATCGTGGCGGGCGATGCGGTCAGCTCGATGGCCGAGTTGGGCCTCGTCTGAACCAGGGGCCTTTGGCCCCTTTTGTTCTTTGATGAAGTGCGCGCTGCGCGCGGGTTCGCAGCGTGCGTGTCCAGGCCGGCACGACCGGCGGAATGTGGACGCGGCCCTTTCCCGTGCCCGGGGATCGCGGTCTTGCTTTCCTTGCCGCCAGCGGCAACGAAGCCCGCTGGACGAACTGACGCGCGTGTCGCTCCCGCCGCTGCGCTGTGGCCCCGTCCCGCTCGCCAGATCGTCCCCCCGGCCACCCGCCATGCCCGAAGCCGGGCCTATGGAAGACCAGACAGCCGAAGTCATCTACCCATGAAGAGACCTTGAGGGAGGTCTTCCAAGTCGAGCCACCGACCCTGATGGGCAAGGTTGATCTCTGGCCCGGGTATCAAGGGTTGCTGATCCGGCGCCCTCGGGAAAAGGACTCAGGCGACGAAACAGTGCCGGATCGCGAAGCCCTTGCGGGACTCTTCGGCCTGGTTCCGCACTGGGCAACCGATCTGAAGATTTGCCGCAGCACCTACAACGCCCGGACCGAGACGGTGGCGACCAAGCCGAGTTTTAGAGACGCCTGGAAGAAAGCGCAGCACTGCATCATCCCGGCGCAGGCCATCTATGAGCCGGACTGGCGCAGCGGCAAGGCCATCTCCACGCGCATTGAACGCGCCGATGGCCGACCACACTACGCTCACCATCAATGCCGACAGTCACCCCCTCATGAACCAGTTTCACAAGCCGACCGATGAAAAACGGATGGTGGTGGTTCTTCCTGAGGCGGCGTATGACGAATGGTTGGGCGCGACGGTGGAGGACAGCGGTGGATTCCTGGTGCCTTGTGCGGCAGATGTGCTGAGGGCTGCGGGGTGAGAGGCATTGGACACAACGAAAGGCGGCAGGCGGCTTCCGACCCCTATGCACGTGTCGTGGCTATACACAGGCGCCTTTGCGTAGCTGGCGGCGGCCTCTGCAGCGACGAGCTGTTGTGGCCGACGAGGTCTGCGCATAGTTACAGCGTTTGCAGGAACCGCAGCAGCGAGTCCGGCGCCTTATAGCGACCCATCTTGGTGTCTGGCGCCTCCAGCCGTGCGAGCGCCTTCTCCTTCATCGCCAGGTCGGCCTCGACGTATCGATGGGTCGTTGTGGTGCTCTCATGGCCGAGCCACAGGGCGATCACGTTGAACGGCACGCCCGACTGCAGCAAGTGCATGGCGCTCGTATGCCTGAGCGTGTGCGGCGAGACGCGCTTGCTGGCCAGGCTGGGTTGCTCTGCCGTGGCGCGGGCCACAGCAAGGCACAGGCGCTGCGTGACGTTCGATCTGCACATGGCCTGACCATCTCGGTTCGGCAGCAACGGTGCCTCGCCGCGCAACACCGGATTCAGCCGAAGCCAGGCGCGTATCTCAAGCACCGTGGACTTCCACAGTGGAATCGACCGCAACTTGCGGCCCTTGCCGTGCAGGTGCAGACAGGCACCACCGTCCAGGATGACATCCACCACGCGCACGCTGATCATCTCGGAGACCCGCGCGCCGGTGTTGTAAAGCATGGCCAGCAGCAGGTGATCTCGCTGTGAGGACCAGGTCTCGCCCGGTTGCCCGAGCACCGCCAGCATTTCTGGGCGCGTCAGGAAGCCCAGCATCGGCCGCTCGAAGCGCTTCATCGGCACCGCCAGCGCCCGCTCGATGTCGTGCAGCGCTGTGACGTCACGCCGAGCGGCGAACTTCAGGAACGCACGCAGCGCCGTGAGCCTCAAGTTACGACTGCGAACCGTGTTCTTGCGGCCTTGCTCCAGATGGTCGAGGAATGCCAGGATCAACTCGGGTCGTAGGTCGGCAAGCTGCATGGCCGTCGGCGCCTTGCTCAGCTTGTGGCTGGCGAAGCCCAGGAACAACGACAGCGCGTCTCGGTAGCAAGCCACCGTGCGCGGACTGGCCGCCCGCTGCGCGACCAGGTGCTCGGTGAAGAACTGCTGGACCAGCGCCGGGAATGACGGAGGCGGCGCAGTGGACGGCCTATTCATCGCCTGCCTCCGCTTGTGACATGTAAGCCTCGAACTGCCCTGCGGCCAGCGCCATCAGTTCCGGCACCGCCGAGAGGTACCAGTAGGTGTTGGTCACCATCGCATGCTCGATGTAGGTCGACAATGAGAGCATGGCCTGGTCGATGTCCACACCCTGGGCGTGCCACTGCACGATGCGTCTAACGACGAAGGTGTGCCTCAGGTCATGGATGCGTGCGGCATGGTGCGAGCCGCGATTGGGCCAGCCCCATTGCCGCCGCAACTCGCCGAAGACGCGATGCACCTGGCGGTCAACCAATGGCAGGCCATGCAGTCGCCCCCGGCTGCCGACGAAGAACGCGGTGTCGTCGTTGTAGGACTCGCCCTCCATGTCGCGCTGCAGCCGATATCGACGCAGCGCTTCGAGGGTGCTGGGATGCACGAGCACTTGGCGCGACTTACCGAACTTGGTCAGGTGGATGCTCAGCATGCCGGTCTTGAGATCGACGTCGGCGTTCTTCAGCGACAGCGCTTCGCCGATGCGAAGGCCGGTCGAGGCGATCAGCCCGAACAGCGTCTCGAAGATGACGCCAGCGAAGGCTGGACGCCGGGCCAAGCCGCCTGGCGCTGGCCAGCAGGTCGATGATCTCCTGCTCGCTGTAGATGTGGGGCGCCTTGCGCTCGGGCATGCGCCCGAAGACCGTGTCATCGGGAACTTCGGTGTCGGGCTCGAACTGCTGCAACCAGCGCACGAACGCGCGCAGCCTCTTCAGACGTCGCGCTCAGGTGACCGGGTCCGTGCTTCCATGGCTGTCGCGTCGGGCCCAGTCCGTCATCGCCTCGACCGTCAGTGGTCCGCAGTGGCCAATCTCGTGGAGATGGCGGGCAAAGCTGCGCAAGATACACGCTTCGCCGCGCGCGGAGAACCCCAGACCATGGCGTTCGACCAAGAAGCGCTCGATGCGCGACTTGAAGGGCATGCCGGCGGCGCTCATGACGCACTCCCAGGCCACGGCAAGGCCACCGCAGCAAGGCTGCGGCTGTCCAACTTGGCGTAGATCATTGTGGTGTTCAGCGACCGATGGCGCAGCACGTCGGCTACCTCCTTCAATGACGATCCGCTGGCAAGCAGGCGGTTGGCCATCGTGTGGCGCAGCAGATGCGAGCGCGTGTACGGCAACCCGGCGCGAGCGTAGGCTTGGCGGATGGTTTTGCGGATGAGGTCCGCGCCGATGGGGGCGTCGCGCGGGGCGACATTGCGCACGAAGATGGCACGGTTGGTTGTCTTGGGGCGCTCCAGTTGCAGGTACTTGGCGATGGCCTCGCCGGTGGCCACCGGCAGCGGCAGGATGTCGACACGGCGGCCCTTGGTGTGGCGCAGCGTGATCGTGTCGGCGTGCCAGTCGATGTCGTCCAGGCTGAGCTGGGCGACTTCGATGCTGCGCAGCCCAAGATCCAGGGCGCAGCGCACGATGGCACACGCCCGCCGCATGGCACGGTAGGGGTTGTTGAGCGAGCCAACCAACTGCGCGACCTCTTCGTCGGTCAACTCCTTGGGCAGTGAAGACAGGGCCCAGTTGGCTGGGTAGGCCAGCGCGCCGATCAACCCGTGAACCATATCTCCCATTGAGGCGCGGTAGCGGAAGTAGCCGCGCAGCGATGACACGACACCAAGCGCGCCGGCGGGCTTGCTGTGCAGCGCAGCCTGTTCAGCGAAGAAGCGACGAACGTGCTCGGGTGTGAGGGCGGCGATATCAACGGGGTTGCCATCGAAGCGCTCCGTCAGCAGCCGTCCTACGATCCTGAGCACCATCGTCCGCGTCTTTGGCGCGAGCCTGCGCACGTGGTCCATGTGTTCGTCGTAGCGGCGCAATTCCTCATCCACCGGCGCCGTGCTGACTGGCGGCGGCGCAATGGCACCTTGAGCGCGAAGCACGACGAGTAAATGCCCAAGCGCCGCACTATGATCGGCCCGGTCATGACGCATGTGCCCCGTGCATGCGCAGCTCGGCAGGTGGTCATCAAGAAATATGGCGACCGAAACTTCATCGATTCTGGCCAGCGGTAACCGCCGGGTGCACGCCCAGCGCGCGAAGTGCGTCACCTCGGCAAAGTAGCTGGTAATCGTGTGTGCCGCGTACCTGCGCTCAGTCAGGTAATGCTCGAAAGCGACGGCGTGAGGCCCGATGGGACTGGCAGCAAGCCAATCAACTTCGACGATGCGAGGGCGATGAGAGGTATCCATGGTGATCTCCAGAAGTGGGATCACCAGTACGCGCCGACGCCGAAACCATGTCCAGTTCAACGAATGAAAATCCCGCTGTATGCCGCGTTGATGCAGCCTCTGCGACTTCAGTGCTGAAACATCTGCGCATAGTTGCACCCTGTGCATAGGGGTCGCTATGGAAAGCTCTCCATAGCGACCCAAAGCAGACACTGCAAGGCGATGCAGCGTGCGCCAACGGCGTCATCTCAGGTCCTGACCGGGGCGTGACCGCCAGGCAATGACAGTCGGAAGATTTTCAGTATGGTGGTTCCGAACTGGCGCGTCAGGGAACCTGTGTTGTAAGGCAGTCCGTAGCGGCGCGTCAGAGCCCGAACCCGAGGGGCCAGTTCGGGGTAGCGATTGCTGGGCAGGTCGGGGAATAGGTGATGCTCGATCTGGTGCGACAGGTTGCCGGAGAGCACATGAAAGAGCTTGCCGCCGCCGATGTTGCAGGAGCCGAGCAATTGGCGGACGTACCAGCGCGCGCGGGTCTCGTTCTCGACCTGCTGCTTCGTGAACACATGCACGTCTTCCGGAAAATGGCCGCAGAAGATGATCAGGTAAGTCCACAGGCTGCGCAACACGCAGGCCACAGCATTGGCTGCGATCACGGTGAGGAAGACAGAGAGCAGGGGCGGACCGGCGCCAGCAAGTGAGAAAGGCAGCGTCAGAGCCACGGCCAGCAGGGGCCAGGCGATGTAATCCTTCGTAACCTGCGCTGCGATCTTCCTGCCGGTGCGCCGAAGTTGCGGGCGAATGCGTTCCAGATGCCCTTTGCGGGTTAAGAGCCGCCCCAGTTCCAATTCCTGAATGGCGACCCCCCACTCGAACAGCACGGCGAGAAACAAGGCGTAGAGCGGCTGTCCCAGATAGAAGGGTTTCCAGCGCTGCGCCGCAGACATGCGCAGCAGGCCGTAGCCGATGTCGGGATCCTTGCCCAGCACGTTGGTCCAGGTGTGATGCCTGACGTTGTGCGAAAGCATCCACTGGTCGGCAGGACAGACATGGTCCCATTCCCATGTGCTGGACTGGATGGTGGCGTCCTTCATCCAGTCCCACTGGGCATGCAGTACGTTGTGCCCGATTTCCATGTTCTCGATGATCTTGGCCAACGCCAGACTCAGGGTACCCAACGCAATAACCGTCCAGAAGGCGGCCGTGCTGGCGAGTGCATGCTCCCACACAGGCAGGAGCAGGATGCTTGCGAAGATGAGGATGCGGCCGACCAGCGCCATGCTGCGCTGGATCCTGATGAGATTGACGATGTAGCGGCGATCGCTCTCTCCGCGCGAGTCGATGACCTCTTCGCGCATCGTCTCCAGCTCACGGCCAAATTCCTCGATCTGGGCATCCGTGAGGTTCACAGGCAGGGAAGTTGTATTCATGGATGTTCTCCGTTTCGCAATCAAAGATCGAGTTCGCAATCGCCGGCGGTCGCGCAGATGCATGGCTGGATGATGCTGCCGGCCTCGTTGTGGACCTTGCCGGTGCGCAGGTCGCGCACGCATCCGGAGATCAACCGGGCGTCGCACGCATGACAGATGCCCATGCGGCACCCGTGCGGCGGACTCATACCGGCGTTCTCGGCCACCCGCAGCAGGTTCGTACGCGCATCAGCCTCGATCTGCAAGCCGATCTTCGCGAACGACACGCGGCCACCGATCGCCTCGGCGGGAACCTCGGCCAATGCAGCGCGGAAGCGCTCGATGTGCAGGTGCCGGGTCCTTCCGGCTTGCCCGATGTGCTGCTCCAGCGCTGCCAGCAGGGGCTGTGGGCCGCAGGCATAGACCTCGCGCGCCCTCCAGTCCGGGCAGAGGCGGTCCAACTGCTCGGCACTGAAGTGGCCTTTGGATTGCTTCTGTTGCCCGTACTCGTTGGTGTAGACCGGATGGAAAGCGTAGCGCGGGTGTTCCCGCGCCATCTGCTGCAGTTCCTGTCCGAAGATCACGTCGAACTCATGGGGTGCGTAGTGGATGTGCACGCTGTCCACCAGTCGCTCCTGCGCAATCATGCTTCGCAGCATGCTCATCGCCGTCGTCACGCCGCTTCCTGCCGTGATGAAGAGCGGCGAGACGGGTTGCGCATCCGGCAGATGGAAGTCGCCCTGTGGCAAGCCGATGGGCAGGTAATCGCCGACCCTGATCTTGCGCACCAGGTGATGGGAGATGGTGCCGCCCTGAATGGCCTTCACGGTGATCGTGAAGCAGCCATCGTCGCGTTCAGGGTGCGATGAAATGGTGTAAGTCCGGGTGTGGTGCATCCCGCCGACAGGAATGCCCAAGCGAAGGTGCTGCCCGGCCCGAAAGCCGCGCCAGTTCAGGCCAGGCCTGAGCGTCAGCGTGCGGGCGTCCTTGGTCTCGTCCCACACCCTCTCCACCCGAGCCTGCATCGCGTGGGTGGCCCAGAGCGGATTCACCAACTCTACATAGTGGGACAAGCGCAATGGGTAAGCGAAGCGGTCGCTCAAGCGGCCCACTGCCTTCAAGACTTGTTGCCCGGCGCCAGGGCTATTGGGTGATTGTTTTACCATGGGGCTTATTGTGTACGGTCGTACACTGTTCGTCTACAGCTCTGCGGTCGTTTAGAGTGCTATGCCAACGATGGAAGCTTACAGGCGTGGATCGGTGAGCGCGGCTAAAATAAGGCACATTCGTACACAAAAAGAGGCAGTTCCGGCCCGAGAGAGTTGGCACTGGCAGTAGCGCATGACCGAATCGACCGACGCAAGCAAGAACAAGGAAAACCTGTCGCGCACCGCGCGCAAGGACCTCACCCGAAGCAGCCTGTTGCAAGCGGCCCTGGACCTGATCGGCGAGGGTCGAAGCTTCACCAGTTTGGGCATCCGCGAGATCGCGCGTGAGGCGGGTATCGTTCCCAATGCGTTCTACCGCCACTTTCGCAATACCGACGAGTTGGGCCTGGCTCTTGTCGAGGAGGTCGGTATCACGTTGCGTCGCTTGCTACGCGAGGCGCGCCAAGTCGAGGCGGAGCAAGTCGTCGAAGTGGTGCGGCGATCCGTGCAGGCCTATCAGGACTACGTGAAGCAAAACCGACTTCTCTTTCTCTTCATTTCGAGCGAACGCTCTGGCGGCAGCCGCATCTTGAGACTGGCGATACGCAACGAAGTCAGTCATTTCACGAATGAGATGGCGCAGGACTTTCGGCGCATTGGCACCTACTCCGACCTGCCCACGGCGAGCCTGCAAGTGGTCTGTGGCCTTGTGGTCACGACCATGTTGGCCGCTGCCCCGGAAATGCTGGATCTTTTCCCCGATCAGCCGTTGCTCGAAGCCGAGATGACCGAGACGTTCGTGCAGCAACTTCGGATCGTGCTGCTGGGTGCCGCGAGTTGGAAGCCGACATCGCAGTTGCCGCGCCTTGGGCGACGCGTTTGAACCATGTCTGCTTCTGGCCGAAAGCCGAGATACAAGCTCTAACTTATGGCCGGCGATTGACTACAAATGGCGGTGAGTGTTGCCTAGTGGCAAGCGACGTCGTCGGCGTCGAGCAAAGGCGGGCGCACAAGGTTATCGTCGATGCCCATGACCTCGCTGGCTCGCTCGACCGCCTGCCACAGCAACGGCGGCATCTTCAGGATTTCCTCGGGTGAGTCGGCTTGCGCAATCCAGGTGCTGATTTGGTGGTGCTGGGCGGGCGTGAGCAGCGCCAGGTTGAGCATCTCGTCAATCGTTTTCATCGTTTGTCAGGTTGGTGCCCATCAGCCTGTCCGGGCGTTGGTCGGTACCGATTTTGAAGTCGCAGTCAGCGTTGGACTGACAGCACCGGCGTCATTTGCGTGCCGTGAGCAAGGCATATAGCAGCCCGGCGATCACAGCGCCTGCCGCCATGGCCAACAGGCCTGGCAGGTGGCGTGTGGCGTCGATGAACACCGGCATGGGCGCCACCGTATCGACTGCGCGCACCGCAGCCACCATGCCCGCCCCCGCTGCTGCCGCCAGCAGCGGGCTGCGCCATGAAGGCCAGCGGCGGGCCATGAAGGCAGCCACGGGCAGTGCCACCAGCCAGCCAGCGGCGAGGATGCCGGCATACAGTGGCGCAAAGCCGATAAGGTCTTGCCAAGTCGCGCTGGCTCGTTCCGTGGCGGGAATGTCCACACCCAGGTCCACCAGCGCCTGCAGGTTCCATTGCGTCTGCACCACCGAGCCCCAGGCTGCAGCCAGCAACCAGGCCAGCAGCAAGGGCGCGAGATGCCGCGGCCAGCGGGGGGAGAGGGAGTCGATCGTGGTGCGGGATCTCATAATTTTCATTATGAAATACGTGCTTGCTTTGCTCCTGGGTGCTCTGGAGCTCGTCCAATCGGCCCATGCTGCTGGCTACCGGGTCGAGACGGTGGCCACAGGGCTGGTTCACCCGTGGTCGCTGGCTTTCCTGCCCGGTGGCCGCATGCTGGTGACCGAGCGGCCAGGCCGACTGCGCCTGATCGAGCCTGGGCCGGATGGCCGTCCGCAGTTGCGCGCTGAGCCGGTGTCCGGCGTGCCACCGGTGCTGGCGATCGGGCAGGCGGGTCTGTTCGACGTGGTGCTGGACCCCAATTTCTCGAATAACGGTGAGCTGCTGTCGTTCGCCCATGGCACGCCCGAGGCCAATAACCTGCGTGTGGTGCGCGCCCGATCCGACGGCCGTCAATTGCTGGAGGTGCGGCCGATCTTCACCTCCACCCCGGCCAAGACCGACACACAGCATTTCGGTGGCCGCATGGCGTGGCTGGACGATGGCACCTTGCTGTTTGGCATGGGAGACGGCAACCTGGAGCGCACGGATGCGCAGCGGCTGCACACCCATCTGGGCAAGCTGCTGCGCATCAAAGCCGACGGCGGCGTGCCGGTTGACAACCCTTTCGTGAAGCGCACGCATGCCCTGCCAGAGATCTACTCCTTTGGCCATCGCAACCCGCAGGGCGTGGTGGTGGTGGGCGGCGTGCCGTATGCGCACGAGCATGGCGCGCGGGGCGGTGACGAGCTGAACCGCATTGAGCCAGGCGCCAACTACGGCTGGCCCGTGACCACAGGCGGCGTCGATTACACCTACGCCCGCATCACACCCTATCGAAGCCTGCCCGGCATGCAGCCGCCGTTGGTGGAATGGACGCCGTCGATCGCACCGGCCGGGCTGGCCTGGTACGACGGGGCGCTGTTTCCGGCATGGCGCAACAGCCTGTTTGTGGCGGCGCTGGTTGAGCGCAGCGTTCGCCGCGTGCCGATGGCGGGCGGCGTGCCCGGACCGCAGGAAATTCTGTTTCAGGAACTCGGCGAACGCATCCGCGACGTGCGTGCCGGGCCCGACGGCGCGATCTTCCTGCTGACAGACAACCCCGACGGTCGCGTCCTGCGCGTGCTGCCGACAACGCCCTGATCAGATTGCCTCAGAGGAGTCCATAGAGCCTGGCAATTCGAAGCGCAGTGCGCCGGTCCGGCGCGTCCAACTTGGCATTCAGTCGCTGAAACCGGCAGTCGATGGTTGTGGCCTCGACATGCAGCGCTGCGCCGATCACCTTGCTGCTGTGGCCAGCGGCTTGATACCGAAGTAGTTCGAGCTCGGCATCCGTCAGGTTCGCCCTGAGCAGCAGTTCCTTTCGCATGGATTGCTGCAGCCACCGATGAAGCTCCATGGCCAGCGCCCGCGCAAGCACACGGACCTTTGCACCGCCCCCTTCCTCGAAATGGCGGGCGTGTTGCGAGCCAAGGCAAAGGGCTTTGTTGCACAAGTCGAAAGCGGCACGAGATGACCCCAACCCCAGACGCAGCTATGCCATGGCGGCCACGGGCACCGTGGTCGGGCGCCCGAGTTGCGTGA
>JBLIJY010000044.1:0-11182 GCA_047636095.1 Hydrogenophaga sp.
GTGTGGCGGGTCGCCCAGTTTTTTGGTCCACGTGGCGCCGCTGTCGGTCGGGTTGCGAGCTCGAGACCCCATGGCGTACTGCCACCGTCGGCCGTGCTGACCTGTGTGTGACCGCTCTCGGTCTCGGCTGCCGCTAAAGAGCAGAAAGTGACCGGCAGCCCCCAATCTTGAGCGAGCGCTCCGCCGGAGGCCGCAAACGGACCGGATCGTGGCAGACAATGTGAGTTCGTGGCGGCTCCGAAAATCTGACCTTCGGCATGATTGCCCTGCCGGCCAACGTCAGCTTGCTGCCTCCCCTGGAAAGGCCCGGTCCCTGCTTTCATCTGACCTTCGAAAATCGGAGAGCAGCTGTGCAGGGCGGATTCAACCGGACCGCCAGTCGCCTCGCACTCGGTGGGGTGGCCCGCCCGATCGAGTCACCCAGGTTCAGCCCCAGTTCATGGCGAGCCTTGGCGCTATCGCCGGCGTGGCTAGCGATAGCGCTCGAGGACGAACCAACGCTGTCATACTGGTTCGGCGTCCTGGCTGAACTCAACCCCCTGAAAGATATTGTCCCGGAGCCAGTTGTATTTCCTTTCCAAGAGGTCATTCCCAGCATTGAGGTCGGCCCTGACCCAACCTCGGAACTGTGTGCCGGACATGAAGTAGTCGTAGATTGCACCAATGAACGCGTGCTGCCGGGAGGAGAGGCTGTAGTTATCGGAATTGCGGTAGAGGGTGAAGCCTTCCGGGCGTCCCAAAGCCGAATCCGGGCAACTGTTGGTGACCGTGTTCTCGAGGCAATCCGTGTTGATAGCTTCCCCGAAAATGGCAACGCCGTCCGTCAGTGTCGCAAGCGTCATCCCCGATAGCTGCGAGTTTTGAAGGGTCGGGTTCGGAGTCGCTCCGTTCTTGTCGTCCAGAATCCCGAAAATGTTGGTCAGGATCGAGTGCATGAGCTCGTGAAACATACCCCATTCACCCGTGCCACCTTGATTAAGCCAAGCGCCGTCGCCAAGGAAGTCATTCCCTCCCTGCGTGAGGATGATGGGGTACCTGGCGGATGCGCATGGAGGCGAAAACCGTCCGGAGTTGTTCCCCTTCTGGCATGCACGCTGAGCAATTCCCGTAAACAGCCCGGTCATGAAGTCGGATGGAAGCAACCAGCAGGCGTAACCGAATTCGCTCAGGAACGGCAGGTGAGATATGTCTCGCGCCGAAACGGGCAGTGGCGAAAAGTTCTCCATTTGCGTCTTCTGTACCCTGGGAAACAGACTACTTCGGGCGAGGTAAAGGTCGAACGTCTCCGGCGTCTCTTGCTCGAAGATTGCTCGGGTGAAGTTGATGAAGGCGAGCTTGTCGTCGCGGTCCACGGAGATGGCCGCAAAGGCATCGTTCCCGAAATTGTTGAAGGCGGTATCAAGGTTGCCGTATGCACGCGTGTCGCGGCGATTGAAGGTTGTGAGCGCCGGCCTTTGAGTGGTCCTTGTCTTCCCGTCGATCTGCCGCAACGGGGCGGGTAGTGCGATCCACTTCCGATTTCGTTGGCCGGCATCCAGTCTCGAGTAGCAGACATGGGCCTGATCGTCCGTGTAGGCAGCGATGAGCCTATTGCGAAAGTTTGCCATTACGGATTTCGGTGGGTGTCTGCCAACGACCATCGTGTTCGAGATCGATCTCACTTGGTGATTTTCGGGCATCGCGTGCTGGACGGTGTCCATCAGCTGCCCGAGGACATCACCCACTATGTCTCTCTCCGTGTAGGAGAAGTGGAAAATGTCAGCATAGAAGATGACGTTGCCGAGGTCGACGAACTGCCCGGTTCCGGTACTCGGGACGTCATCCCAGATTTGGTTCCAGGCCGCATTCCAGGGGGCCTGCGTGACTTCTCCGCGCATGTGGTTGGCAATTGTCCTGACCGCAACAAACACCCTGTCTGTTCCGTTGGAGCCAACGATGCCCTCGATCGCGTTGTGCCACCCTCTGTTGTCCCCGGTGTCGACCCAATTCTGGAACCGCTTATAGGCGACGGAGTTCCCAGCAGCGACATGCACGAGATGTAGGTTTAGTGACGTTCCCGCGACCTCAGTAATTGCGAGGGAGATCCTTCCCTTGATCTCGCCGGCCGAGGTCAGCTTGCGCCAATTGGTCCAAGAAGCGCCGCGAGTTGAGTGCGTCTCGTAGAGATTGTCGTCGTCACCGCGAACGAAAAGATAGAGGGTGTTCCCGTGCAGAACAAGTTGCGGCTCTGTCGTGGCGTTGGCGCGGAGGGACGGCGTCGCACCGATAACCTTGGACGGGGACCAGCAGCCCGGATTATCGGTGGCGCTGAACTCGATGTAGCCGCTTGGTGCGATGCCAACAGCATAGATTTTGCCGTCGATATGGGCCGAGATCGCGGGCCCCACTTTGGATGAAACGCCTTTCAGCACGTACCAAGTCGTGTGCCCAGGACGATTCATTTGCCCATCGGGACTCGTGCCGAGTGTCAGCGTCCGATCTCCGAGCTGGGCCAGCCCTCCTGCATCGACCTTCCATTGCATCTGGATGGTATGGTTGCCCGCGGAGAGGTTTTTGGCGGTGAAGATGCTGCTCTGCGCGTTCCAGGTACCGTCGCCTGTCATGAGAACGGCATCGGATGGCTGTGCTGGCTGACCATCGATGAGGGCCCGTATCTTCACCCTCTTGCCGTTCGTGACTTGGGTCTCTGCAGAAAATGAAATCTGCAGGTTTTGCCCTTGAGCGCATGCGATGGTGTCTGTCAGCCCGAGAATGTCGATGTATCCGGTGGATTGGGTCTTTTCGGGTGGGCCACTTTTTGGCGTAAGCACCACCTGGGAGTTACCTGGTCCTGCGTCCTTCCCCGCCACCAAAGCGAGCGTCCGATCTCCAAGCTCAGCGGTTCCTCCGGCGTCCACTTTCCATTGGATCAGGACGTCCCGAACGCCGCCAGCGACGTTCACGGCGGTGAAGATGAATGCGTGAGCGTTCCAATGGTCGTCTCCGGTCACTAGAACGGAATCGGAGGGCATGACGGGATGACCATCGACTAGCGCCCGGACCATCACTCTTTTTCCTCCCGAGACCTTCGCCTCGGTCGAGAAGGACATTTCGAGGTTGTCGCCGCCCACGCATGTCACCTTGGCAGCAAGGCCTGGAACGTTCACGAAGTTCGTCGACTGGGTCAATTCCGGTTGGCCGCTTGCCGGCGTCGTCACGACCAAGGAGTTGACGCCACCGGAGTCTCTTCCCGAAGCAAGCGTGAGCGAGCGATCTCCGATTTCGGCTAGCCCATCCTTGTCGATCTTCCATTGAAGTTGAACGGTATGGTTGCCGTCAGAGAGGTTCTGTTTCGAGAAGATGAACTCGTGGGAGTTCCATGTCCCATCGCCAGTTTTCAGCACGGCATCGCCTGGATCGGCTTTATCTCCATCGACCAGGGCCCGGACCTTCAGCCGCTTGCCATGCGCGGCTTTCACCTCAGCCGAAAAAGCAATCCTGAGGCTATCGCCACGCGTGCAGGTGATGTTGGCCATCAGGCCCGGTATGGTCACGTAGCCTTTCGCTTGGGTTGTCTCTGGTTGCCCACTTGGTGGTGTCTCAACGACGAGAGTGGTTGGATTGGACATCGATGCCTCCCTATCCTGCACGCGAGAATCCGCGCTCAGTTTCAATCCTAATGCGTGTATCCGAGGATGTCATTGACTTAGGGCAAAGACGAGGTCGAGGCTCAAGTCAGTCGTCGGTTGGCGCATTAACCTCGACGAAGGCTGGCGCACCATCGGCACCGCACCGATACGCCCCAGCGCCGTGTGGCCGTGAGCGAGTCGGGTGCTTCGGCGATGCCGGCCTTTCTGCGCGATGCTCGGCTGATCTCCACCGTGCCCGCGCGCTATGCGGAGTTCGTGGCCCCCGTCTGAGGACTGTCGACCTGCGAGCTGCCCTTCGTCGCACCACGCTTCGGCGTGCAGATGATCTGGCCACGTAGCCTGCAGCGATCAGCGCTGCACCGCTGGCTGCGGGATCAAGTGGCCGCTACTCTGAAGTAGGAGTCCGTCCCCCTGCAGCGGGAAGTCCCTTGCCGAGAGCGCAGCGGGAATGAAGGAATCGCGAGCCCGCACTCGCGGCCCTCGTGGATGGTGCGGGCCCAATGCTGAGCGGCTGGGAGGCGGACGGTTGTGACCGAATCTTGATTCCCGGGTGTGTGAGATTTCGAACGGACGCTTCGTACAAGCGAAACAAGAAAAGCGATGGCTCGCTGTCCCGCTGCTTTGGAGCAACCCGGCTGGCCGGTCTGGGTCGAGAGCACCTGTTCGCTCGCGACGTGAGCGGCCATTCCCGAGCTTCGCACTTCGCGCTTATGCCGAACGACCGTTGCAGGTGGTCGAGCGGTCCTTTGAGATCCTCGCCGGCGAACGCCCGCCAATTCTGCCGCCTATGGACTCTGCCGTCGAAACTGAACGACAGCAACCAGCCTTGAAGCGACCTTCAGTTTTTCAGTTTCGGCTTTGCAGCGGCTGCTGTCGGTCGCCAGCACCGCAGGGGCGGGCCCCAAACTAACGCCCTACGAGACCTACCGCAGTGAGTCTTGGGCGGCGCCAACTCACGCCGAAAAGGTGTCAGGCAGCGCGACGCCTCGTGGCTGCTACAACCAGCAGCGCCAAACCGACCAAGCCCAGCGTGGCCGGCTCGGGTACCGCCGTGCCCGTGATGACCTGGCCGCGAATTTCGCCGCCCGGAAACGCTACCGTGTGGATGTTCAGATACCAGCTATTGGCCAAAAACTGCGACATCTGTGTGCCGACGATCGTGGCCGAACCGATGCTGGGACTGTTCAGACCGCTGATGGCGCCGACGTTAACCACCACGCTGGCGTTGATACCAGGCGCGGCCGGGCCGTGGAAATGCATGGCCGTTGCGGGGCCGGACAGCCCGTCGAACACGATGCTCCATGACAGTAGGCCCGAAATATCGTCCAGAGTGCCAAAGGCCGAACCGGTGGCCAACCCACTATTCGGCGGCACTTCCTGGGCCCCATCAAGGGTTGCCGTCCACGGCACGATGGCAGCCTGGGCACCCAGCGATACCAGCAAACCCAGAGCGAGCAACATACCGCACACGGTTCTCTTGTTCATGATCATCTACCTTCTCGTCAACTGCACCGCGGGTCGCGGTGCGCTGAAAGATCGGGAAGCAAGATTCACGCCGAAAAAATTGCGCTTGTGAATCAATCACTTGCGTGATCGATCTTGGTGGGGTGTAAAGCTTCTCGACAATCTTTCTTCGCGGGCCAGTCATCGGCCCGGCGACTTCGTAGTCAATCAAATGAGCGGTTGTGTCCGCGTGCTGGTGCCCCGGCCGTAAATTTCATCATCATATTGCCGGACCGCCGGCTCGCACCTTCAACGACTACTCTGGAGCAGGCCGAATCGCACCATCGAGTGGCGGCACCCAGTCTGAATCAGTCTGATAGCCTTGCAAGGAGTGCGGCAGCTCCTTGCCGGCAGTGTCAGTTCGCGACAGAGTCTGGAAGCCGACTTTCGCTGGCTTGGTCTCGGCAGACAGAATTCAGCTTTCGGCTGCACCCGCGAAAGCCCGGTCCCGGCCAGAAGATGACCTTCCTGCACATCGCTCGATACCAGCCGGTCAATGAAGCGATGATTGAGCTTTATTGGATCGAGTCGCCGATGCCCCCCTCCACCAGATCAATGCTCCTGGCCATGATTGGAAGCGCAGGCGCCTTCCTTGCTGCAGTAGCGTGGGGCGTTGAATTCGCTTTTCCCGCGCCCGATGCCGGCCCAGAGGAGTCAGCCACACTTCAGCTCCATGCAAGCATTTCTGGCGCATTCATGCTCTTGTCTACGCTCGTCTTCGCGGCATCGTTCGTGCTCCTTGTGTGGCGGTGGCTTCGAGGAAGGGCTCGAAGTTACGCTTCCTCAAGGCCAGAGTGACTGCAGAGGGTCGGGAGCACCAGTTCTTCCGCAACGTGAGCGGCCATTCCCGAGCTTTGCACCTGTCGCCCCTGCCGAACGACCGGTCCAGGTGGTCGAGCGGTCGTTTGAATTCCTGACCGGTGAACGACCGGTTGCGGTGACGCCTTTTGACTCCGCCGTCAAAACTGAGTGACAGCAACCAGCCTGAAGCAGTCTGATAGCCGTACAAGGCAGGCGGCAGCTCCTGGCCGGCAGTGTGAGTTTAAGAGGCCGCCAGTGAGCTGACTTTCGGCGCGCGCGGCTGGTCTGCCCATGGCAGCGGATGGGGGATGAAATGTCGGGCGACTGGGACGGGTGTGGCCCTGTCTCGGACGTCAGCTTCTCTTTGGCTGGCCGAGCCGCAGACTGCCGGTCGTTGTCTCAGACTTTGTTGTCCGTGAACACCTACTCGTGCCGCAGCGCCTCAATCGGGTCGAGCCGCGCCGCGCGCCGCGCCGGGAAATACCCAAACACCACCCCGATGCCGGCCGAGAACAAAAAGCTCAGCAGGTTCACGCCCGGGTTGAACACATAGGGCACGTCCATCAGCCGCGACAAACCGATGGACGCGCCGGTGGCCAGCACGATACCGATCAAACCGCCAATGGCGGCCAGCACCACGGCTTCGATCAGGAACTGCATCAGCACCTCGCGCTCCAGTGCGCCAATCGCCAGGCGCAGGCCGATTTCCTTGGTGCGCTCGGTCACGCTCACCAACATGATGTTCATGATGCCGATGCCGCCCACCAGCAGGCTGACCGCCGCCACGGCGCCCAGCAGCGTGGTCAGGATGCGGGTGGTGCCCGAGAGGGTTTCGCCGAGCTGCTTGGTGTCGAGCACGTTGAAGTTGTCCTCGTCGCCGCTGGCCAGCTTGCGGCGCTCGCGCATCAGCTGGCTCAGGCTGCTTTTGACGCGCTCGGCGTCGCTGCCCTCCACCATGGAGATCAGCACGGTGTTGACGCGGGTGTTTCCGGTGAGGCGGCGCTGCAAGGTTCTGATCGGCACCAGCACCATGTCATCTTGGTCGTTGCCAAAGGCGCCCTGTCCCTTGGCGGCGAGCACGCCGACGATGTTGCAAGAAATTTGCTTCACGCGCAAAGGCTCACCCAGCGCCTCGCGGTTGCCAAACAGCTCGCGGCGCACCGTCTCGCCGATCAGGCACACGGCGGAGCCCGCGCGCAGTTCGTCGCTGCTGAACTCGCGCCCGCTGGCCACCGTCCAGTTGCCGATTTGCAGCCATTCGTTGGTGCTGCCCGTGACCAGGCTGCTCCAGTTGCGCCCGTTGGCCACCAAGGTGGCGCCGGTGCGCGATTCGGGCGCGACCGCCGCCACACCACCGATCTGGCTGGCAATCGCCTCGGCGTCGGCCACCTCAAACGCCGGGCCACCGCCGCCACCGCCCGGCCCCATGCGCTGACCTGGCCGCAGTTGTAGCAAGTTGGTGCCCAGGCCGGCGATCTGGCTCTGTATCGCCTGCGTGGCGCCGTTGCCCAGGGTCACCATGGTGATCACCGCGCTGACGCCGATCACGATGCCCAGCACGGTGAGGAACGAGCGCATCAGGTTGCGCCGGATCGAGCGCAGCGCCAGCAGCAGGGTGTTAAGCCACATCGCCAAGCTCCTCTTTTTCAGCGCTGTGGCCAAGCATGACCGGGTGCGAGTTGGCTTGGTCGCTGGCCACCACGCCGTCCACAAACCTCACCATGCGCCGGGCGTAAGCCGCCATGTCGCTTTCGTGCGTGACCATGAGCACGGTGATGCCCTGCTCGACATTGAGGCGCCACAGCAGTTCCATGATTTCCTGGCTGCGCGCGGTATCCAAGTTGCCGGTGGGCTCGTCGGCCAGCAGCACGGCGGGCTCGGTGACGATGGCGCGCGCGATCGCCACGCGCTGCTGCTGGCCGCCGGAAAGTTCGCCCGGCGTGTGGTGCTCCCAGCCCTTGAGGCCCACCGCGTCGAGCGCGCGTGTGGCCATGGCGCGGCGCGAGGCGGCGGGCTCGCCGCGGTAGATCAGCGGCAGCTCCACGTTCTCCAGCGCCGAGGTGCGCGCCAGCAGGTTAAAGCCCTGGAACACGAACCCCAGGTAGCGCCGGCGCAGGCGCGCGCGCTGGTCGCGGCTGAGCGACTGCACCGGCACGCCCTGGAATTCATACACCCCGGCGCTCGGTGTGTCCAGGCAGCCCAGCGTGTTCATCGCGGTGGACTTGCCCGAGCCGCTGGGGCCCATGATGGCCACGAACTCGCCGCGGTGGATGTCCAGGTCCAACCCCTTGAGCGCTTGAAACGCGGTTGTGCCTTCACCGTAAACCTTGGTGATGCCACGCAGGCGGATCAGGGGTTGGGCCGTCACGTCGTCTGCGGTTGGCAGGCTGGCTTCAGCGTCGTTCTTCATCGATCACTTTCCGGCCGCGCGTTGGTCCACGATCACCGCCAAGCCCGCAGCCAAGCCTTCACCGCTCACCTCGGTGTTGCGTCCGTCGCTGATGCCGGTGGTCACGGCCTGCGGCGTGGGCTGGCCATCTTTCAGAATCCAGATCTGGCGCTGGCCGGGGGCGCGCGGGTCGTTGCCCGCGGACTTGCGGTCACCAGGGCGCCGCGGGCCTGAGAACATGCGGCTGAGCATGCTGGTGCTGCCAACCGTCGGGCTGGTCGTGGTCGGGTTGAAGCGCAGCGCCGTGTTGGGCGCCAACAGCACGCCGGTGCGTTCGGTGGCAACGATGGTGGCCGACGCGGTCATGCCCGGGCGCAGGCTGAGGTCGGTGTTGTCCACATCGAGGGTGGTCACGTAGGTCACCACATTGTCGGTTTTGGTCGAGCCGAAATCCACCCGATCGATGGCGGCGGGGTAGCGCCTTGACGGGTAGGCGCTCACGGTGAAAGTGGCCTTCTGGCCCACCTGGACCGCGCCCACATCGGCCTCGTCCACATTCACCTCCAGCCGCAGCTGGGTCAGGCTCTCGGCGACCCGGAACAGGGTGACCGCCTGCAGCGAGGCTGCCACCGCGTTGCCAGGATCGACCGAGCGGCTGAGCACCACGCCGTCGATGGGCGAGCGGACCGAAGCCTTGCTGAGGTTGGTCTCGTCGGTGGAGACGTTGGTGCGCACCACCGTCACATTGGCCTGGGCGCTGGCCTGTGCGGCCAGCGCGCGATCGACCGCGGCGCGCGCCTGGTCGAGCTCGGCACCCGAGGGCACTTTGCCATCGGATAGCCGGGACACCTCTTCGAAGCGCGCCAGCGTAGCCTGCGATTCTTTCACCGTGGCTGCGCTCTGCGCCAGCGCGGCCTGGGCAGCCGCCAGCGAGGCGCGCGAGCGCTGCACCTGGTCGTTCAGCTTGGCGGTGTCGAGCTCGACCAGCACCTGCCCGGCGCGCACGCGGTCGTTCACATCGACCAGCACCCGGCGCACCGTGCCCGAGAGTTCGCTGCCGACATTGACCGCGCGCGTGGGCTGCAGCGTGCCATTGGCCGAGACGGTGAGGGTGAGCTCGCCGGTGCGCAGCGCCTCGGTGACGAACACCGGCGCGTTGCTGGTGGCTTTTTGTGCCTGCCAATACAGCAGGCCACCACCGATCAGCAGCAGCGTGAGCAGGCCGATCCAAAGGGCGGGGCGGCGCCACCAGCGCGGGGTGCTGTCTTCCCCCAGCAGGCTCTGCAGGGACGGGTCGGTGGGCGGTGTGCTGGTCTTCTGGGTCATGGAGTCGGGGGTCGGCGATGCCATCGAAGGCGGTATGGTTCAGAGTCTCAGAGTCTCAGCGGGTCACGGGGGCGTTCTGGGTGGCGCCTGAAAGCCGGGTGTCGGTGGCGGCTGGCCAGCCGCCACCGAGTGCCTTGTAAAGCCGCACATGGTTGCTGCTCAGGCTGGCCCGGGTGCTGGCCACACCGTCTTGCGTGGTCAGCAAGCTGCGCTGGGTGCTGAGCACGGTGTCGAAGTCGATCAGGCCACTTTGGTAGCGCTGGCGCGCGAGCAAATCGGCGTTGGCGGCGGCGGTGCTGGCGGTTTGCAGCCGCTCCAGGCGCTCGGTGTCGCCGCGCAGCGCGGCCAGCGCGTCTTCCACCTCTTGGAGCGCGGCCAACACGGTGCCCTGGTAAATGGCGCGCGCTTGCTCCACGCTGGCCTGCTGCGCGCGTGTCTGCGCTTGCAGCGCGCCGCCATCGAACAGCGGCGCCGACGCGCTGGCCAAGAGCGAGCGCAGCACCGAGGCGCCATTGGTCAGGCTGCCCAGCGTGATCGCTGAGAGACCGAGCGAGCCACCCAGACGAAAGTTCGGGTAGCGCGCCGCCTCGGCTGCGCTCAGGCGCGCGAGTGCGGCGTCGACGCGGCGTTCGGCCGCGCGCACGTCGGGCCGCTGGCGCAGCGTCTCGGCGGGAAATGCGATGGCCAGGTCCGCTGGGGCGGTGGGAATGGGGGCGCTGGCGCTCAGGGTGGCGGCCAGGGCGCCGGGCGCCTGCCCGCTCAGCACCGCCAGCGCGTTGAGCGCCTGTGTCACACCGGTTTGCAGCGCGGGCAGCTGCGCCTCGGTCTGCGCGGTGGCGCTCACCGCCTGCTCCAGATTGAGCGAAGAGACCAGCCCGGCCTGGGCGCGCCAGCGGGTGAGCTGCAAGGTTTCTTGCTGGGTGGTGAGGTTGTCGCGTGCAATCACCAGCCGGGTTTGCAGCGCGCGCAGGTTGATGTAGTTGGCCGCCACCTCGGCCGCCAGTGAGACCTGCACGTTGCCCAGGCTCGCCGCGCTGGCCAGCGCATCGGCTGCGCTTGCATCGGCCGCGCTGCGGTTGCGGCCAAAGAGATCGGGCTCCCAACTGGCATCAAAGCCGGCCTGGAAGCGGTTGCCACCGCTGGCGTTGCCCGCCTGGCTGCGCTGCGCCGAGGCCGATGCGCCCAGCGAGGGGCCCAGGCCTGCGGCCTGCGCATCGGCTTGCGCCCGCGCTTGGCGCAGCGCGGCCTGGGCGCTTTGCAGGCTGGTGTTGGCGCGCAGCGTTTGCGCGATGAGGCCGGTGAGTGTGGGGTCGTTGAAGCGTTGCCACCAGTCGCTCAGGTCGGCGGGCTGCTGGCCCAAGGTTGGGGTTTTGGATGGCACGGCAGCCGCCCAGGTGGCTGGTATCGCCAGCACCGGGGCTTGAGCGCGCGGTGCCGGCGCGCTGGCACAGCCGACCAGCACAAGCATGAGGAGCGCGGGCAGGGCGCGTAGGTGTTGTGAAGGTCGTCCGGCAGCGGGAGCGTGCATGGGTGG
>JBLIJY010000045.1:0-11039 GCA_047636095.1 Hydrogenophaga sp.
GCGGTAGTCGTCCTTGGCCGACGCGCCCAGCGCGCCGTTGTTCCAGCGCGCGTAGGCATCGGCGCTGCCCGCGCTTTCCCAGCCGTGGCGGCTGGGCGCGCCGGCCTTGCGGCCGTAGCGGTCGAGCGCCTGCACCTGCCGGTCTTTCTTGCGGCGCTCGTCGTCCTGCGCGTCGCGGTGGAAGTAGCCGAACCAGTTTTCCTCGCCCGAGACCAGTGTGCCCCAAGGCGTCTTGCCGGTGCCGCAGTTGTTGAGCGTGCCGCGCACGCGCGTGCCGTCGGGGCTGTGCTTGGTCACCAGGTGCTCGCTGCCGCGCGCCGGGCCGTGCATCACGGCTTCGCTCATCGTGGTGATGCGGCGGTTGAAAGCCGAGCCCGGCTGGTAAGCCCAGCTTGCGCCCTGGCTCTGCACCTCGATCACCGAGATCCCATGGATCATGAGCTCCTTGTCGACCTCGGCCGCAGGGCGTGGCAGGCTGGCTGTGCCACCGTCCGTGTGAATGAAGAAGGACGTGAGATTCTCGTCGGTGGTGGCTTCGTGGTTCATGGCCAGCAGACCGCGCGCCACCGCCGTGCGCGACGGTTTGCCGTCGGCGCCGAGGCCGAACCATTCCACACCGTCGCTGTGATCGCCGGCTCGGTTGCCGAAGTCACCATCGCTTCCATCGTTGCGGAAAGCCGGTACGCTGGCAGACAGCGGATCTCCCAGCGCGTAGATCACCTGTGCCCGGTAGCCAGGCGGCACCACCACCGCGTCGCCCATGCCTTTTGCGACTGGCTGGAAGTCCAGGCTGGACAGCGATGCGCCCGTGTCACCCGCCGTGGCGCAGGCCGTTAGGCCGGTGGCGCTGAGTAAGCCCAGGCCTGCTGCACCAGCAGCGCCGCGCAACAGATGGCGGCGATTCAGGCGGGTGCTCAACACTTCGTTGAAGTCAGGGTTTTGGCTGCGGTTGGAGTCTTCGTTGTTGAAGGTTTCAGACGGTTTCATGGAGGTCCTCGGGTTGAAATACTTCCGCCTCAGAGGTTCCGTCATTTTTGTGACGGTTTCGTGAAGCTGAGCGAAATCTAGGGGATGTCACGCAACTGTCACGGCAGCACCAGACCATTCGTTGTCCTTTCAACCCGCATGGAGCTTTTGCATGTCCGACCCAACCGATGAAATTTGTAACCACTCGTCCAACGAGCACTTTGCTGATGTGCTGGCGCGCAGCCAGCAGATCGGCTTTTCGCGCCGCCAAATGATCCGCGGTGGCGTGGGCCTGGCGGCGGTGTCGACACTGCCGCTGCTGGCCGCTTGCGGTGGTGGTAGCGACGAGCCAGCGCCCATGCCGCGCGTCTCGCCGCTGGCCAGCCAACTCGGCTTTTCCGCCATAGACAAAGGCATTCGGGACGAAGTGATCCTGCCCGCCGGCTACACCTACACCGTGCTGCACGCCACCGGCGACACCATCAACACGCTCACGCCCGCCTACGGCAACGCCGGTACCGAGACCGACGACTGGTCCAACCGCATTGGTGATCACCACGACGGCATGGACATTTTCTTCATCGATGCCAACGGCAACTACACCACGACGGATACGGGTCGCGCGGTGCTGGCGGTGAACCACGAAAGCTCGGCCGACGCGCATTTCTTCCACGCCAACGGCCAGACCACCAATGGCGTGGCGGGCAAGAAGTTCAGCCAGTTCGGTGGCTGGGACCTGGGTACGCGCCTGGAGTCCGAGGTGCTCAAAGAGATCAACCACCACGGCGTTTCGTTGGTGGAAGTGACGCGCAGCAGCAGTGGTGCGTGGAGCTACAAGACCGACTCGGCCTTCAACCGCCGCGTCAACGGCCAAACGGTGATGCGCGTTGCTGGCCCAGCCGCGCATCTGAACGATATCCGCTCGTTCATGGCGACGAAGTACGACCCCAGTGGCGCCACCTCGCGCGGCACGCTCAACAACTGCGGTCACGGCAAGACGCCCTGGGGCACTTACCTGGGTTGCGAAGAGAACTGGGCGGCGTATTTCTTCATGCCCAATGGCTCGACCGATGTGAGCGCGAAGATCAAAAGCTCGCGCGCCCGCTACGGTGTGATCCGCGCCCCGCTAGCCGCTACCGCCACCTCGGCGGGCTCGCAAGGTTGGTCGGCTGTGGCCTCGGCGGCCACCGACGATCGCTTTGGCCGCTGGAACGTCTCGGCCCCCGGCGCCAGCGCAGCCAACGACTTTCGCAACGAGCCCAACACCTTCGGCTACAACGTCGAGATCGACCCGCTGCGCCCCAACGCCCAGCCTACCAAGCGCGTTGCCATGGGCCGTTTTGCGCACGAGGCAGCGGTTTGCGGCATTCCGGTGGTGGGCCAGCCGCTGGCCTTCTACATGGGCTGCGATTCGCGCAACGAGTACATCTACAAGTTCGTCTCTACCGCCGTGTGGGATCCGGCCGATGTGGGCCGCGGCATGGCCGCAGGTGACAAGTACCTCAACGAAGGTAAGCTGTATGGGGCGAAGTTCAACGCCGATGGCAGCGGCGCCTGGATCGAGCTCAGCAAAGCGGCGATCGACGCACTGACCACGCCCTACACCACCTACACCTTCGCCAACCAGGCCGACGTGCTGGTCAATACGCGCCACGCGGCCAGCGCGCTCGGTGCGACCAAGATGGACCGCCCGGAGTGGGGCGCTGTCAACCCGAAAAACGGCGAAATCTATTTCTGCCTCACCAACACCAACCTGTCCAGCCGCGGCGTCATGGCGACCGACGCCGCCAACCCGCGTGCCTTCCGCGACAGCGACGGCAATGCCGGGACAGGCAACCCCAACGGTCACATCATCCGCTTCAAGGAAGGCGCGGGTGCATCGACCGCCACGGCCTTCACCTGGGACATCTTTTTGTTCGGCGCCGAGGAAGACGCTGGCGCGGGCATCAACTTGTCTGGCCTGACCGCCAAGAACGACTTCTCCTCGCCCGATGGACTGTGGTTCAGCCAAGCCACTGGCATCTGCTGGATCCAGACCGACGACGGCGCGTACGGCGATGTGACCAACAACATGCTGCTTGCCGCCATCCCCGGGTCGGTGGGTGACGGTTCGGCCATCAGGGTGAACAACAGCCTGGACGGTGTGACCAAGGCCACGCCCACCTTCGTCGGCGCTGCGCTGGGTGAAGCCAAGTTGCGCCGTTTCCTGGTCGGCCCCAACGGTTCGGAGATCACCGGTCTGACCGAATCGCCTGACGGCAAGGCGATTTTTGTGAACATCCAGCATCCTGGCGAGGACACGGGTGCGCGCGGTACCGCCTCCGACTTCAACCACACCAGCAGCTGGCCGGGCAACCGGGGCTATGGTCCCGCCACCGGCCGCCCGCGCTCGGCCACGATCGTGATCCGCCGCACCGACGGTGGCGTGATCGGCGCCTGACCGCAGCCTGACTTCTCCAGCAAAGCCCGAGGCGCCCGATGGTGCTTCGGGCTTTTTTCTGCGTGGTCGCGGCAAACTTCGCACAATGCGGTGGGCCAATTACCGTCCCGTACCCGACACAGGAACATCCCATGAAATCAATCACCTCGATCTTGGTGCTGGCCGCCGCCCTGGCCTGGCCTAGCGTTCAAGCCGCTGATACCCCGTCCAACCTTGGTCCGACCGTGTCCGAGCGCCTCACCACGGCGCGCGCTGCGATCACGGCCAAGGACTGGTCGCGTGCGCTGAACGAACTCAATACCGCGGTGCGCGAGGAGCCGCGAAACGCCGATGTGCACAACCTGCTGGGCTACAGCCAACGCAAGCAGGCCACGCCCAATCTGGCCAAGGCCTTTGAGCACTACAAGACGGCGCTGCAGATCGACCCCAAACACCGAGGCGCGCACGAATACATCGGCGAGGCCTACCTGATGGACAAGAAGCCTACCGAGGCCGAGAAACACCTGGTCATGCTGGAGCAGCTTTGTGGCAACAAGACCTGCGAGGAGTACACAGACTTGGCACAGGCGCTGGCTCAATACCGCGCGAAGAACCCTGGTTAACCCGTCTGGTTTCGCAGCAAACCTGCTTCAGCGCAACGTCGGCATCATGGCCGGGTGTATCTGGTCCGGCTTCGCTTCCATGTAGCCCTTGCCGTCCTTGATGCCTTTGGCCTGGGCGGTCTGCCAGTTGGTGCGCTGGTCAATCAGGCGAGCCAGGAACTCCAACTCTTCGTCGGTGTGGTTCAACGCTGGCGCGGGTGCGATGAATCGGCCAGCGGTCGGCTGCGCTGCAATCCAGAACGACTGGTGGTACTGCGATACCGAGCGCACCTGCTCGCCGCTGGTGGTCAGATCGACCGCGCCGTAGCAGTTGCAAAAATAGCTGCTCTGGTCGGGCATGACTTCGGTGTAGACACCCGTGCCGCGAATGCCAACGGTGAGCGTGGGTGTGACGATGGTGCGCGTACTGCCCCGACCAAATACGCTGACCACCGCGCCACTGAGCAAGCGCAACAGGCTCACCGTGTTCAAGGTGGCACCGCGGCCCACCAGCAAGCGCGAGTTTTGCCGCACATGAAACGCAGCGTTGCCGATCACGAACACCAGGCGCGAGTTGGGCCCGGTCTGTACTTCGTCGCCAGTTTGTACCGCTTGCTGTACCCGCAGGCGCTGGCCGTTGAGCAGCACATCGCCCACCCACTCCACCACGTTGCTGCCTGCGGGCTGCGCGCCTGCCCCGCTCGGCAGCCCGGCCAGTGCCACCCAGGCCGCGGCGGCTTGCAGGGTCTGGCGGCGCTGGGTCCAGCGCACTTCGGCTGGCTGGCGGCCGATCAGGGCGTGTTGGCTCATGGCTTGGCTGCATCGTCAGAAAAGCTGTCGCGGTAACTGAAATAGATCGAGGTGTGAAACATCGACGCCATCAGCAGCACCACCGGGTAAAGCATGAAGCCCAGGGCCTGAGCGCCGCCCAGCAGGGCCCCCAACAGGCTCATGAGCAGGCCGCCCAGCAAGAACACACCCAGCCAACCCAGGCCATAGAGCAGCATCGCGCCCCGGTTGGCCCAACAAGCAGCGAGACTGAAGAAAAGGCTTTTGCCTGGGCTCACGCCGTGCCAATGCACCAGCGCCGGTGCGTGCCAGAAAGCCATGACCACCGGCACATAGAACACCAAGCCCACCCACAGGCTGGTGCTGAAGACGGCCTCCTGCACCATCTCGGGCGTGACGTCTGTGCCGGTGAGATCGGCTGGCAGGGGCGTCGGTCCGCTGAACAGCGAGGCCGCACCCAGCACCATCAGCAAAGCGAGCGCATACATGCCGCCGAGTATCAGCATCGGCCGGGTGCGCGCTGGCCCGGCACGAAAGGCGGTGACCAGGGTCAGCGGCATGGGAAATCGACCATCGGTGGCCTCGCGCGTGGCCGCCATCAGGCCCAGCGTGGCCGCTGGCACCAGCGCCAGCGACAGCGCGCTGCCCACCAGCGGCACGATGGAAAGCACCGAGACCATCGCCATGAACATGAAAAACAGGCCCGCCAGTGCGAGCGGCTGGCGCATGAAGGTTTTGACACCGAGTTGCACCCAGGTGAAGCCTGTGCGGGCGGGAACGAGTTTGAGTTTCATGGGGGCGCGGGTGAGCGTTTTAGGCGGGCAGGCAGGCGGGGGTCAACAGCGCAGGAACCTGCTCTTGCACTTGTGCTGCCCGGTTGCGCAGCACGCGCTCGAAATGCGCGGGATCGTGGGCTTGCAACAGCGAAGCTTCGCGCGGCAGGTGCAGGTCCCACAGGCGGGACAACCAAAACCGCAGGGCGCCAGCGCGCAGCATCGCGCCAAGCAGGCCACGCTCGGCAGAGCTCAGCGGGCGCACCGTTTGGTAAGCGCTGAGGAACGAACGGGCACGGGCTTCGTCGTGTGTGCCATCGTCGGCGCCTGCGCTGTGCTGCACACACCAGTCGTTCAGGCAGACCGCGATGTCGAACAAAAAGCTGTCGTGGCCCGCGAAATAAAAGTCAAAAAATCCGCTCAGTGTCTCGCCCTCGAACAGCACGTTGTCGCGAAACAGGTCGGCGTGGACAGCGCCGCGTGGCAGGGCGGTGTAAGCGGCGCTGGCGGTCACATGGTTTTGGTAGGCCAGTTCGGCCCGCATCAGTTGTGCCTGCTCGGGCGTGAGGAAGGGCAGTACCACCGGCACCGTGTCGTTCCACCAAGCCAGACCGCGCAGATTGGGCTGGCTCATCGCAAAATCGCGCCCGGCCAGGTGCATGCGGGCCAGGGTGGCGCCTACCGCTTCGCAGTGATTGATGCTGGGGGCGAGTTCGCTGCGCCCGGCCAGCTTGTTCACCACTGCCGCCGGTTTGCCCTGCACGCGCAGCAAAATCTCGCCCTGCGCGTTGGGCACCGGGTCGGGCACCTGCACGCCCCGGCTGGCCAGGTGTTTCATCAGGTGCAGGTAGTAAGGCAGTTGCTCAAAAGTCAGCCGCTCAAAAACAGTGAGCACGTGCGCCAGCGTTTGCCCATCGCGCTCGCTGGTGACGAAGTAATTGGTGTTCTCAATCCCACCCTGAATGCCCTGGAGCTCGGTCAGATCGCCCAGGTTCAGCGTGTGCAGCAGCGCGGCGGCTTCCGTGAAGGAAACGTCGGTGTAAACGGCCATGGAATCAAAAATTGAAGATACGCCAGCTGCTTTTGCCAGCATTACCGGTGCGCTCGCCTGCGCCCTGGCCGGGTGGTTCGGCTGAGCGCACGGGCGCGATTTCGTAGGCTGGTGCACCGTTCTTGGGCTGGACGTCGATGCGCTGAGTCTGCCCGCCCACCCGCAACTCGTCGATGCGGGTGAGTTGGTCTTCGTGGGTGATGCGCTCCACCCGCTGGCCGGGAGTGGTAGGCCCCACCTCGGCGGGCGGCGGGGTCTGGGCTCCTGCTGAGAAACAAAGTCCCAGGCCCAGGGCAGACAAGAGGTGGTGGCGCAAAAGCATGCCCCATTGTAGGCAGGCCGCTGGGTGGGTCGGCGACACAATGCCGCTCCCGCAGACAGCCGGGATGCGCCGGCAGCGAGAAAAATTGTCTGACAATGCCCGCATGAACGATCCCCATTCGACCACCCACCGCCCCACCTTGTTGCTGGTGGACGGCTCCAGCTACCTGTACCGCGCGTTTTTCGCGGGCGGCGAGAGCATGAGCGTTACCCTCGCCGACGGCATGGAGCAGAAAACCGGCGCCATTCGCATCGTCATCAATATGATGCAAAAGCTGCTGAAGGATTACCCGAGTGCTTACGCCGCCTGCGTGTTCGACGCCCACGGCCCCACCTTTCGCGACGCCATCTACCCGGCTTACAAAGAGCAACGCAGTCCCATGCCCGACGATTTGCGTTCACAAATCGTCCCCATTCACGAGGTGGTGAAACTCATGGGCTGGCCGGTACTCGACGTGCCGGGCGTGGAGGCCGACGACGTGATCGGCACGCTGGCCGTCGCTGCATCTCGCCAGGGCATGCAAGTGATTGTGTCCAGCGGCGACAAAGACCTCGCCCAGCTGGTCAACGAAGACATCACCATCATCGACACCATGAGCGGCAAGCGCCGCGATCTGGCTGGCGTGTTGGCCGAGTTTGGCGTGCCCGCCAGCCTGATGGTGGACTACCAGATTCTGGTCGGCGACACGGTGGATAACGTGCCGGGCGTCCACAAAGTGGGCCCTAAAACCGCTGTGAAATGGCTCACCGAATACGGCTCTTTGCAGGCGCTGGTGGACAACGCCGCCCAGATCAAGGGCGCCGTGGGCGAGAACCTGCGCCAGGCGCTCGATTGGCTGCCCACCGGGCGCCAGCTGCTCACCATCAAGACCGACTGCGATCTGAACGGCTGGGTACCCGATTTGCCCGCGCTTGATGCGATCCGCATGGGCCAGCCGCAGGCCGAGCCGCTAAAAGCGTTTTACGAGACCTACGGCTTCAAGGGCTTGGCCAAGACCGTGGGCAGCGTCGCACCAGCAGCGCCCACGCCCAAGGCGCCGAAAGCCGTGGCCACGGCCGTGCCTGGTGCGCCGGGTTTGTTCGACGAAGCGGCACCCGAGCCTGCGCCCAGCGCTGCGTCCGGCATGGCCTACGACACCATCCTCACCTGGCCCGCGTTCGACAGCTGGTTGGCCCGCGTTGAAGCCGCTGAGCTGGTTGCGGTGGACACCGAAACCACCTCGCTCAACGAGATGCTGGCCCAGATCGTGGGCATCAGTTTCAGCGTGCAACCCGACGAAGCCGCCTACATCCCGCTGGCCCACAGCGGCCCCGACGCGCCCGAACAATTGCCATTGGACGAAGTGCTCGCCCGGCTCAAGCCCTGGCTGGAAAATCCGGCCAAGAAAAAGCTCGGTCAGCACATCAAGTACGACCGTCACGTGTTCGCCAACCACGGCATCGAAGTGCAGGGCTACACGCACGACACCATGTTGCAAAGCTATGTGCTCGAAGTCCACAAGCCGCACGGGCTGGCCAGCCTGGCCGAGCGCCACCTGGGCCGCAGCGGTATTCAGTACGAAGATCTGTGTGGCAAAGGTGCGCGCCAAATCCCGTTTGCCCAGGTCGACGTGGCCAAGGCCGCCGAGTATTCGTGCGAGGACAGCGACCAGACGCTGGCGGTGCACAACGTGCTGTGGCCGCAACTGCAGGCCAACGACAAACTGCGTTTCATCTACGAGCTGGAGATCGCCAGCAGCGAAGCGCTCTACCGCATCGAGCGCAACGGCGTGCTGATCGACGCACCCACGCTCGCCAAACAAAGCCACGAGCTGGGTCAGCGCATCCACGCGCTGGAGCAAGAAGCCTACGAGATTGCCGGTCAACCCTTCAACCTCGCCAGCCCCAAGCAACTGGGCGAAATTTTCTTCGACAAGCTCGGCATGCCCGTGGTCAAAAAAACCGCCACCGGCTCGCGCAGCACCGACGAAGAGGTGCTGGAAAAACTCGCCGAAGACTACCCGCTGCCCGCCAAGCTGCTGGAGCACCGCAGCATCGCCAAGCTCAAAGGCACCTACACCGACAAGCTGGCCCAGCTCGCGCTGCCACGCACGGGTAGGGTGCACACGCACTATGCGCAGGCGGTGGCGGTCACCGGGCGCCTCTCCAGCAACGACCCGAATCTGCAAAACATCCCCATCCGCACACCCGAGGGCCGCAAAGTGCGCGAAGCCTTTGTGGCGCCAGCAGGCAGCCTGATCGCCAGCGCCGATTACTCGCAAATCGAGCTGCGCATCATGGCCCACATCAGCGGTGACGCGGCCTTGCTGCGCGCTTTCCTGGCCGGCGAAGACGTGCACCGCGCCACCGCCGCCGAGGTGTTCAGCCTGGAGCCCGGGCAGGTGAGCAACGAGCAGCGCCGCTACGCCAAGGTGATCAACTTCGGGCTGATTTACGGCATGGGCACGTTTGGCCTCGCCAAGGCGCTGGGCATCGACAACACCGCCGCCAAAAACTACATCGGCCGCTACTTCGAGCGCTTCGCCGGCGTCAAGCAATACATGGACGACACCCGTGAATTGGCCAAATCTCAGGGCTATGTGGAAACCGTGTTTGGCCGGCGCCTGGTGCTCGACGGCATCCAAGGCCAGAAAGGCGCCCGGCTGGCCGCGCTCGAACGCCAGGCCATCAACGCCCCCATGCAAGGCACGGCGGCCGACCTCATCAAACTCGCCATGGTCGCCGTGCAAAAAGCGCTGGACGAGCAGGGCAGGGGCACCAAGATGATCATGCAGGTGCACGACGAACTGGTGTTTGAAGTGCCCGAGGCCGAGGTGGACTGGCTCAAGACCGAGATCCCGCGACTGATGGCCGGCGTGGCCGAGCTCCAGGTGCCGCTGCTGGCCGAGGTGGGCGTGGGGCCGAACTGGGACAAAGCGCATTGAGGTGTCCTCCGACCGGATGCACCTGCGCTGACGGGAACCCGTTTTCCGTGACAGACTCCGCACATTTCCTTCAAACCCACCCTCCAGGAGACCTGCATGCTCAATGACAACATGACCCGAGACCTTGGCGCGCTGCTGCCCGGCGCATCCACCGAAGCCGGCACCACCCGCCGCACGGCCCTGAAGGCTGCGCTGGGCGTGGGCTACGCGGCTTCGGCCTTGCCCCTCATGGCGCAGACGGCGATCAAGACGCCTTCCACCGGCTTGACCGTGGGCGAGGTGATGATCGATGTGAATGGCTTCAAGATGCCGGCCTACCGCGCCGCGCCCGAGGGCAAGACGGGGCTGCCGGTGGTGCTGGTGCTGTCCGAGATCTTTGGCGTGCACGAATACATTGCCGACACCGCGCGCCGCTTCGCCCAGGCCGGTTACCTGGCGATCGCGCCTGAACTCTTCGTGCGTCAGGGCGATGCGCAGAGCTACGGCGAGATGGCCAAGCTGATTGCCGAGGTGATTTCCAAGGTGCCTGACGTCCAGGTGCTGCAGGATCTGGACGCGACGGTTCAGTGGGCTGCGGCCAACGGTGGCGACACCGACAAACTCGGCGTCACCGGTTTTTGCTGGGGCGGTCGCCAGACCTGGCTGTACGCGGCGCACAACCCCAAGGTCAAGGCGGGCGTGGCCTGGTATGGCCGCCTCGTCGGCCAGGTCTCCGAACTCACGCCCAAGCACCCGGTCGATGTGGGTGCCAGCCTCAGCGGCCCGGTGCTCGGCCTGTATGGCGCAGCCGATACCGGCATTCCCCTGGATACGGTGGATAAGATGAAGAATGTGCTCAGCGGCGGGAACGCGGCGGCCAAGGCGTCGACCTTCGTGGTCTACCCCGATGCGCCACACGCCTTCCACGCTGACTACCGGCCCAGCTTCCGAAAGGAAGCAGCCGAAGACGGCTGGAAACGGGCCACTGCCTGGTTCAAGCAGCACGGCGTGGCCTGATACTGCCCGGTCCTGCCATCACCGGGGTCGCAGGTGCGGCCCTTTTTTTGTGCCTGACTGCTTGCTCGAAACCGCTTCTTTCCATGACTCTGATCGGGTGGTTCTGCGCCAGATTTCGGGAACCGATCGCGCGGCACTGGTGAAGGTGTTGATGGCCGGCACCGTGACAGCCATTGGGGGCGTGACAGGCTATTTTCT
>JBLIJY010000046.1:0-10827 GCA_047636095.1 Hydrogenophaga sp.
GTCGCGCGGGAATGCGGTCGGTGATGGACCGCAGCAGCACATCCTGTGCGGCCAGCTGCTTGTTGGCGGCCTGTCGGGCGCCAATGTCTTGCACCATGGTGTTGCTGTGCACGAATTGCCCGTTCGCATCTCGCACAGCCGACGAACTGAACAGCACGTGCAGGGGAGAGCCATCGAGCCGTTGGAGGATCAGCTCCAATGGTTCACATGTCCCTCGCGCGCTCAGCTCGGCCATGTGGGTCCGCAAGGCGGGAGGCCCCGCCGGATCGACAAAGCGGAGCAGCTTCGCCGGGCCACAGAAGTCCAGTGCTGAGACGCCCAGCCAGTCCATCAGGGTCTGGTTGATGTTGACCATCCGCAGCTCGGCGTCGATCGATAGGCAGCCGCAAGGCGCCTGGTCGTACAGGGACTGGGCGCGCGCCAATGCCTGTTCAAGTTCTTCGATACGCTGCGCTGCCACAACGCCCGCGTCAACGGTGCCAGGTAGGGCGTGGTCTGTGCTGGCAGTGGGTTGCATGTTTCAAGACTCCGGTTCGTTGCAATCGCAGAGCTTCTGCTTCGTAAGGGCATTATCGGAATCTGGGGAGGAAAATTCAGCCCCGTTTGTCAGCGTGTGTACCCACATCGGACCCGCACAAAAAAAGCCCCCACCCTATGAGCCAGGGGCTGGGGGCTTGAATGCTTGGGGTCTTCTGTCTGACGAACAGCTGCGCTTGGCGTTGGCTGCAAGGGCATCCTGAGCCAGCGCACCAGACGCGCTCGTGGTGCTCAGAGCCTCAAAGACCCGCAGCAGCCCGCAGGGCTGCTGCCTTGTCGGTTCGTTCCCAGGTGAACTCGGGCTCTTCGCGGCCGAAATGGCCGTAGGCGGCGGTTTTTTGGTAGATCGGGCGCAGCAGGTCCAGCATCTGCACGATGCCTTTGGGTCGCAGGTCGAAATGGGCAGCGACCAGCTTGGCGATCTCGTCGTCGGGAATCACGCCAGTGCCTTCGGTGTAAACCGTGATGTTCATCGGTCGCGCCACGCCAATCGCGTAGGCCACCTGCACCTGGCACTGCCGTGCCAGCCCGGCCGCCACCACGTTTTTCGCTACATAGCGCGCGGCGTAAGCGGCTGAACGGTCCACCTTGCTCGGATCTTTGCCGCTGAAGGCGCCGCCGCCGTGCGGGCAGGCGCCGCCGTAGGTGTCGACGATTATCTTGCGCCCAGTCAGGCCGCAGTCGCCTTGCGGACCACCGATCACGAAGCGCCCGGTCGGGTTGATCAGGTACTCGGTGTCTTTGAGCCACTCGGCTGGCAAAACCGGCTTGATAATGTTTTCAATGATGGAATCGATGAACGAGGCCTTCATTTTGGTGGCGGTCTCAGACTGGTCGGGACTGTGTTGGGTGGACAGCACCACGGTGGCGATGCTGTGCGGCTTGCCGTCTACATAGCGCATCGTCACCTGGCTCTTGGCGTCGGGGCGCAGGAACGGCAGGCGCCCGTCTTTGCGCAGCTGGGCTTGCCGCTCGACTAGGCGGTGGGCGTAGTAGATCGGCGCGGGCATGAGTTCGGGCGTCTCGTCGCAGGCGTAGCCAAACATCAGACCCTGATCGCCCGCGCCGGTGTTCAGGTGGTCGTCGCTCGCGTGGTCCACGCCCTGGGCGATGTCGTTGCTCTGCTTGTCGTAGCAGACCATGACCGCGCAACCCTTGTGGTCGATGCCGTACTCGGTGTTGTCGTAGCCGATGCGCTTCAAGGTGTCGCGCGCAACCTGGATGTAGTCGACGTGCGCGTTGGTCGAAACTTCACCCGCCAGCACCACCAGACCGGTGTTGCACAGCGTCTCGGCGGCCACGCGGCTGCGCGGGTCCTGCTGGAATATGGCGTCGAGGATGGCGTCAGAAATCTGGTCGGCCACTTTGTCGGGGTGGCCCTCGGAGACGGATTCGGACGTGAAGAGAAAGTCGTTCGCCATGTAGATAAACTCCAAAAAAGGTGGATCGGCGTTGCCGGCCTGTTGGAGTTCGGCGAACGCTTTAGCGGAATTTGTGAATCGCCCCGCAATTAGTTCAGTAACTCGGCGATCGTCGAATTCTAAAACAAAGGTGCTGCCGAGCGATCCGCAAGCTTCCTGATCCCGGTCCGACTGGCTGGGCTGAGATGCCTGAAATTTTCTTTTGGCTCAAACCCTCTGTCCGTCTCAAAAACACCGTGCTGCGTTTCCTTTTGATCGTCCTGAGTCGCTTCCCACTGCCGCTGTTGCACGTGTTGGGTTGGGCATTGGGCTGGCTGATTTTTCTGGCCTCGAACCGCTATCGGCGCCGGCTCATGGCCCACGTCAGACAGGCGGGTTATGGTTGGCGCGTGGCGCTGGCTTCGGTGGGCGAGGCGGGCAAATTGCTGGCCGAGTTACCGCGTTTGTGGCTGGGGCGCCCAGTACGGGTGGGCTGGGAAGGAGCGGCCTGCATCGAAGCGGCGCAGGCGCATGGTGCGGGGGTGTTGTTTCTCACCCCGCACATGGGCTGCTTCGAGATCACCGCCCAAGCTTACGCCCAGCGCTTCGGCGAGCACCAGCCGATCACGGTGCTGTTTCGGCCCGCGCGCCAGCCTTGGTTGAGCGATCTCATGACCACCGCGCGCGAGCGCCCCGGTCTGCGCACCGCACCCACCACATTGGCTGGTGTGAAGCAGCTCATCAAGGCGCTCAGGGCGGGCCATGCGGTGGGCCTGTTGCCCGATCAGGTGCCCCCTGCCGGTCAGGGTGTCTGGGCGCTTTTCTTTGGCCGCGACGCCTACACCATGACGCTCTCGGCGCGCCTGGCTCAGACCGCTGGGACCCAGATCGTGTTGGTCTGGGGCGAGCGCCTGCCATGGGGCCGCGGCTATTTGGTGCATGTGCGCCCGCTCCAACAGGTGCTTGGTGAAACCCTCGCCGCCGAGCCAGCGCAGGCGGCGCGGCAGGTCAACCAGGCGATGGAGCAACTGGTGCGAGAATGCCCGCGCCAATATCTCTGGGCGTACGACCGCTACAAGCCGCCCCGCGTCACCACACCACCGCCCCGCACCTGATTCACCCTTTGCTTCTTCGTCCCTCTTTGCTTTTGCCCCAGCGCCATGAGTGCCGCGCCTGACGTTCCCACGCCAGAGGTGCCGCCTTCGCGCTGGCGCAACCGCCTGGGTCTGCTGTTCATGCGCGCGCTGTCGGGGTTGCCGTTGCAGGCGGTGCGTGCGCTGGGCTGGCTGCTGGGGCAGGGCCTGCACACCGTGGCGGCGCGACGGCGCCGGATCGCACGCACCAACTGGGCGCTGTGCTTCCCCACCGCCAGCGAGCGCGAAACCCGGCGCGCGGTGCGTCGCCATTTCGTGTTGTTTGCCCAGGCCTGGCTGGACCGCAGCTGGCTCTGGGAAGGGCGCGCCGAGGTGGTGGCGCGCCGGCTCACGCTCACGGGCGACTTGCATGCGCTGACTGGCACGCGCCCCACGGTGTTGTTTGCCTCGCATTTTGTCGGGATGGACGCCGGCTGGACCGCGCTCACCGTGCACCTGCCACGGCGCTGCTGCGGGCTGTATGCGGCCCAGGAAAACCCGGACGTTGACCGCTGGATGGCGCAAGGGCGCCAGCGCTTCGGCGACCCGCACATCGTCGCCATGCGCCATGGCCTCAAGCCGCTGGTGGCCGCACTGCGCAGCGGCGAGCCGCTGTATTTGCTGCCCGACATGGATTACGGCTCGCGCGACTCGGTGTTTGTACCGTTTTTCGGTGTGCCAGCCGCCACCATCGCTTCGCTGTCGCGCTTCGCCCGCCTGGCCAACGCGCAGGTGGTGCCTGTGGTCAGCCGGCTCACGCCACAGGGCTACGAGGTCACGGTGCTGCCCGCTTGGGCCGACTACCCCACGCGCGACGCGCTGGCCGATACCGCCCTCATGAACCGCCGCCTCGAAGGCTTCGTTGCCGCCATGCCCGAGCAGTACTACTGGGTCCACAAGCGCTTCAAAACCCGCCCATCGGGCGAACCCAGCTTCTACGGCAAGGACTGACTGACCGCGTCTGCCCGCTCAGTCCAGCGCCGGCGGCTCCTCGTCGTCGCCTTGGTCGTCCTGGTGCTCGGGGTCAGCAGGCTTGGGCGCGTCCTCGGGCCCATGGCTCCAGTCCCAGAGCAGCGTGGCCACCTCGTCGAGACCCTGCTTTTTCAGCGCTGAGAACAATTTGGCTTCTCCGCCGCCGCACTGCAACTTGGCGATCGACAGGGCCTTCTGCGCCTCGGCGTGGCTGAGCTTGTCGGCCTTGGTCAGCAAAATCAGGAATTTCAGCCCTTCTGCAACCCGGGGTCGGATGACGTCGAGCAGGATTTCGTCGAGCTCGGTCAGTCCCAGGCGCGGGTCGCACATCAGCACCACGGCCTTGAGGTTTTCGCGCGTGATGAGGTAGTTGCCCATCACCCGCTGCCAGCGCAGCTTGGCCTCGCGCGGCACGGCGGCGTAGCCGTAACCCGGCAGGTCGGCCAGCACCGCGTCGGTCACGCCCTGCTTGCCCAGCGCAAACAGGTTGATGCTCTGGGTGCGCCCTGGCGTTTTAGACGCGAAAGCCAGCCGCTTTTGCTGCGTGAGCGTGTTGATGCAAGTGGACTTGCCCGCGTTGGAGCGTCCGACGAAGGCGAACTCGGGCACCTCCAGCGCTGGCAGGTGCTCCAACTGCGGTGCGGTGGTGAGAAAGCGCGCGGTGTGCAGCCAGGCGTGAGCGCGTTTGGCCTCTGGTGTGGCTTCAGCGGGCTTGCGCAGGTGGGCGGGTGCTGAGGCTGACTTGGGGGGGGTGCGGGAAATAGGAGAGGAGTTCATGGGGGGCTTTCCCGGAACAGCCCGGTGCAGCATTGTAAAATTGATAACCTGCGTTGCTGATCTTCGCAGCCTTGTGCAACCCGAACTTGTCGCTCGCGACGCCCGTCCGTCATGAAATTGTCCGTCTCGTTTCTCTGCGCTGCTGCTGCGCTGGCCTTCTCTTTCGGCGCCCAAGCGCAGACCGGCAAGCCCGACTTGGTCAAGGGTGCGGCCTTGTATGGCGGTGTGTGCATTGCCTGCCACGCCGCTGACGGCAACTCGATGATCCCCGCCAACCCCAAGCTGGCACAGCAGCATCCAGAATACTTGGTCAAGCAGCTCCAGGAGTACAAATCGGGCAAACGCGAAAACGCGATCATGAAGGGCTTTGCTTCCGCTCTGTCGGACGAAGACATGCGCAATATTTCCTTCTGGCTCGCCAGTCAGAAGGGTACACCAGGCTTCGCGTCGAACAAAGAGACGATAGCGCTTGGCGAACGGGTTTACCGCGGCGGCATTCCAGATCGCCAAATTGCCGCCTGTGCAGCTTGCCACAGCCCGAACGGCGCTGGTCTGCCTGTTCAGTACCCGCGCCTCTCGGGGCAGCATGCCGAATACACCGCCACTCAGCTCAACCACTTCCGTTCGGGCGTGCGGGCCAACAACGTAGCCATGACCAGTGTGGCCGCCAAGCTCAACGACCGCGAAATCCAAGCGGTTTCCGACTACATCGCGGGCCTGCGCTGAGTCGCCGCGCGCGGCAATTCCCTGCGGTAGCGTGAAATATCAGTCAACGGTGATATTTGCGGGCACAATTCGCACGCGTGCCTCCCGGCGGAGCCTCTGACCTGGACTGAAATCACAAAGGGGCGCGTGCTGGGAATTCCAGAGCCGATTTTTTCGCTGCGTTTATCCGCTGTCGAGTCCCCATGACCGTTTCCACCCAAGGCTTGGAGCTGAAAACCAGCTCGCGTGTGCTGAGCGCACTGGTCGAGCTGCTGTCTTCAATGCGGTTCGCGATCTCGCTGCTGACAGTGATCTGCATCGCGTCGGTGATCGGTACGGTGGTCAAGCAGCACGAACCGCTGAACAACTACGTGAACCAGTTTGGCCCATTCTGGGCTGATGTGTTTGCCAGCGCCAACCTGTTTTCGGTCTACAGCGCTTGGTGGTTCTTGCTGATCCTGGCGTTTTTGGTCACCAGCACCAGCCTGTGCATTGCGCGCAACACGCCGAAGATTTTTGCCGACTTCAAGACCTTCAAGGAAAACGTCCGCGAGCAAAGCCTCAAGGCATTTCCCAGTCGCGCGGAGCAAGCGCTCGATGAGAGCGCCGAGACAGCCGCCAACCGCATCGGGCAGACGCTGCTGTCCAGCGGCTGGAAGGTCAAACTGCAGTCCCGCGAACGCGCAGGCGGCACGGGCTGGATGGTGGCGGCCAAGAAGGGCCAAGCCAACAAAATCGGCTATTTGGCGGCGCACAGCGCCATCGTGCTGGTGTGCATTGGCGGTCTGCTCGATGGCGATCTCATGGTGCGCGGGCAGATGTGGTTCAACGGCAAGACGCCGTTTGTCGGCGGCGGTCTGATCGCCGACGTGCCAGCGCAGCACCGGCTCTCCCCGAGCAACCCCACCTTCCGTGGCAACCTGCTGGTGACCGAAGGCACGACCGCAGGCACAGCCATCCTGGCCCAGCCCAGCGGCGTGTTGTTGCAAGACCTGCCGTTCTCGGTTGAGCTGAAGAAATTTGTCGTCGAGTACTACGACACCGGTATGCCTAAGCTGTTCGCCAGCGACATCGTCATCCACGACCACGAAACCGGCGAGCAGAAGGCGGCCCGGGTCGAGGTCAACCACCCAGCGAGCCACCGCGGCATCAACATCTACCAGTCCAGCTTCGATGACGGTGGCTCCAAGGTGGTGCTGCAGGCGCTGCCGCTCAACGGCCTGACCCAGCCGTTCGAGGTGTCTGGCGTGATCGGCAGCTCGGCGCCGCTGACCAACGGCAGCGAGAATCTCACGCTGGAGTTCACCGGGTTGCGCGTCATCAATGTCGAGAACTTCTCGGGCGACAGTGTTTCTGGCACCGATGTGCGCAAGGTCGATTTGCGCACCGCGATCGAGAGCCGGCTCGGGTCTGGCCACAAGACGGTGACCGAGAAAGTGCTGCGCAACGTGGGCCCCAGCATCAGCTACAAGCTGCGCGATGCCTCAGGGCAGGCGGTCGAATACAACAACTACATGCTGCCGATCGAGATTGACGGTGCCCGCATGTACCTGCTGGGCATGCGCGAAACGCCTGCGGATCCGATGCGCTACCTGCGTGTGCCGGCAGACCGCGACGACAGCATGGGCGATTTCGTTCGGCTGCGCGCGGCGCTCGCCGGTCCGGCCTTGCGTGCGCTTGCTGTGCAGCGTTACGCCGTTTCGGCGGTGGAGGGCTCTCGCGCTGGGCTGTCCGATGCGCTGCAGGCTTCTGCTGCGCGTGCCTTGGATCTGTTTGCTGGCGCTGAGCGGATTGTCATTCCAGGCAACGCAGAAATGGCCTCGCAGCCCGCCAAAGGTGGCTTGCCAGCGATCTCGGCGTTTCTGGAAGTCAACGTGCCCATCGCTGAGCGCGAGCGCGCCAGCGATGTGCTGGTGCGCATCCTCAATGGCACCTTGTTCGAACTGATGCAGATCAGCCGCGAGCGCGCCGGTTTGGGGCTGTTGCCGCTGGACGAGACCACCCGGACCTTCATGACCACCACCGTGCTCAGCCTGAGCGATGCTTTTTATTACCCGGCGCCCGTGACCTTCGAGCTCAAGGATTTCGAGCATGTGCAGGCCAGCGTGTTCCAGGTGGCCCGCGCGCCGGGGCAGAACATCGTTTACCTGGGTTGCCTGTTGCTCATCCTGGGCGTTTTTGCGATGCTGTATGTGCGGGAACGCCGTATCTGGATCTGGCTCGCGCCCACCGCTGCAGGCGGTTCGCAGGCCAGCATGGCTTTGTCGTCCAACCGCAAGACCATGGAATCCGATCAGGAGTTTGAAGTGTTGAAAACAAAACTGTTGAAGGTGCCCACATGAACACCGCCGCCGCGACCAACCGCACGATTGAACTCAAGAACAACGGCTCGGGTCACCAGCCTGGCTACTTTTCCCGCCGTGATGTCTGGGACTGGGCGTTTGCCGCCCTGATCGTAGCCGGTGCGGCGCTGGCGCTTGTGCGCTACGGCGCCTCCATGGATTTCTACGAAACCGCGATCCTGGCCGGCACCGTGCCCAGCCTGATCTGGCTCGCCTGGTTCTGGCGTCCACTGCGCGCGCTGAGCGTGGCGGTGGCGGTGTTTTCACTGCTCGCGATCTGGCTCTACCAGACACCGGCGGGCGGTGCCGATCTGGCGCGAGCCGACCAGGTGTTCATGCTGAAGTATTTCATCTCCAGCCAGTCAGCGATCCTGTGGATGAGCATGCTGTTCTTCATGAGCACGCTGTTTTACTGGGTGGGCATGCTGACCCGAGCCGGTGAGGCGTTCGAGTTGCTGGGCTCGCGCATCGCCTGGGTGGCGGTGACACTCGCGCTGGTGGGCACCATGGTGCGCTGGTATGAGAGCCACCAGATCGGCCCCGATATCGGCCACATTCCGGTCAGCAACCTGTACGAGGTGTTCGTGCTGTTTTGCTGGATGACCACCACGTTTTACCTCTACTACGAAGACCAGTACAAGACCCGCTCCATGGGGGCGTTTTCCATGCTGGTGGTCAGCGCGGCGGTGGGCTTTTTGCTTTGGTACACCGTGATACGCGAAGCACACGCCATCCAGCCTTTGGTGCCCGCGCTGCAAAGCTGGTGGATGAAGCTGCATGTGCCAGCCAACTTCATTGGGTATGGCACGTTTGCGATTGCCGCCATGCTGGGCTTCGCCTATCTGATCAAGCAGAGCGCCACCGAAACCCGTTGGTACAAGCTGGCACCGCTGTGGTTGCTGGGCTTGGTGCTGTGTCTGGAGCCGCTGGTGTTCCGGCAGTCGGCGACTGAGCGAGGCGGCAGCTACTGGTTTGTCTACTTCGGCGTGTCTGCGCTGATCGTGGGCGCCATCATGTTCGGGCGACGCCGCATTGCCGAGCGCCTGCCGAGTTTTGAGGTGCTGGACGACGTGATGTACAAGGCCATTGCGGTGGGCTTTGCCTTCTTCACGATTGCCACCGTGCTCGGCGCCCTCTGGGCTGCCGAGGCCTGGGGCGGCTACTGGAGCTGGGACCCGAAGGAGACCTGGGCGCTCATCGTCTGGCTCAACTACGCGGCCTGGCTGCACATGCGGCTGATGAAAGGCCTGCGCGGCACCGTGGCGGCTTGGTGGGCTTTGACGGGTCTGGCGATCACCTCGTTTGCCTTCCTGGGTGTGAACATGTTCCTCTCGGGCCTGCACAGCTACGGCGAACTGTGAGGCAGCGAATGCCCGCGCCACGCGGGCAGGTCGGAACTTTGTCAGAAGGGTGCGGCTCGGACGACCCACCCGTCATTCAGGAGCGCCGCATGATCATTCGCACCGCCGGCAACGGCTTTCAACACCCCACCGCCAGCGACATCACGCCGCAGGCAGCCTACTTGGGCCGGCGCGCCTGGATGCAGCAAGCCGCCTTTGGAGCCGGTGGTCTCGCCTTGAGCGCCTGGGCCGCGCGCGATGCCTTGGCACAAGCCAGCACGCCTGCTGCCGCGCCTCGCCCGGGCAAGCTGGTGCCCTTGAGCGGGGCGCGCTCGGCGGTGGCGGGCGCTGGCACGATGGAGGCGCTGACGCGCTACGAGCACGCGTCCACCTACAACAATTTCTACGAATTTGGCACCGACAAAGCCGACCCGGTGGCCAAGGCCAACACCCTGCGCACACGCCCCTGGACGGTGTCGGTCGAAGGTCTGGTGGGCAAGCCGCGCACCTTTGACATCGAGAGCCTGCTCAAACTCAGCGCCATGGAAGAGCGCGTGTACCGGCTGCGCTGCGTGGAAGGCTGGTCGATGGTGATTCCCTGGGTGGGCTACTCGCTCTCAGCGTTGATCAACCAGGTGCAGCCGCTGGGCAGCGCGAAGTATGTGGAGTTCGTGACGCTGGCCGATCCGAAGACCATGCCGGGACTGCGCTCGAATGTGCTCGACTGGCCGTATGTGGAAGGTCTGCGGATGGACGAAGCCATGCACCCGCTGACCCTGTTGGCCTTCGGCATGTACGGCGAGGTGCTGCCCAACCAGAACGGCGCGCCGCTGCGGCTGGTGGCGCCGTGGAAGTACGGCTTCAAAAGCGGCAAGTCGCTGGTAAAAATCCGCTTCACCGACAAAGAGCCGCGCACCGCCTGGAATCTGGCCGCACCCCAGGAATACGGCTTTTATTCGAATGTCAACCCCGACGTGTCCCACCCGCGCTGGAGCCAGACGACCGAGCGGCGCATCGGTGAAGAGGGTGGCCTGCTGGCCAAGCGCCGCAAGACGCTGATGTTCAACGGCTACGAGCCGCAGGTGGGTCAGCTGTACGCCGGCATGGACTTGCGAAAGTTCTTCTGACATGGCAACGGACACGGCGCGGGTGCCGCCGCGAGCAGCGGCATCGCCCGCGAACACGCCAGCCGCGGCTTTGGTGCGTAGCCAGGTCAACCGCTGGCTGGGGCATGGACTGGTCAAGCCCGCGCTGTTTTTGCTGTGCCTGTTGCCGGCGGCCTGGCTGTTCTGGGCGGCAGTCTTCGATCAGCTGGGCGCCAATCCGGCGGAAGCGCTGATTCGGTCGCTCGGTGACTGGACGCTGCGTTTCCTGGTGATTGTGCTGGCGGTGACGCCGCTGCGGGTCTTGTCTGGTCTGAGCGCGATGGCGCGCTGGCGTCGCATGTTGGGCCTGTTTGTCTTCTTCTATGCCTGTCTGCACCTGCTGGCCTATGCCTGGTTCGATCAGGAACTGGTGCTGGCTGCGGTGGTGGACGATGTGATCAAGCGCCCGTTCATCCTGGTCGGCATGCTTGCTTGGTCTTTGCTGTTGCTGCTCGCGGCCACCTCGTTCAACCGCG
>JBLIJY010000047.1:0-10711 GCA_047636095.1 Hydrogenophaga sp.
GTCTCAAGATAACAACCTAAATTGTTACATACATGATTAAATATTTACCACTATAGTATCTATTTTATGGACAGGCGGTTTAAAAATTTTTTCCTCGGTTGAAACCCAGCGCCTGTGAGAGGTGCCACCGGCAGCGGGGAACCCGCGCCACGACCCGGTTCACCGGTTGGTCGAACGTGTGCGGCACAGATTGAGATGCACTGGCTGTTGCTGGCAGCGTTGTCCGCTGTCTCGCCGTGCAAGTCAGAGCGCGGCTGCGCTGGCGTCACGGCCTCTGCCCACCGGTCGGGCGCGCAGGCGTTGCTGGCGCAGCGGCACCCAGGCATGACAACCCGCCCGGGTGCGTCCGGCTGCTGCGTTTTGGCTTGAGGACAGACGGCGGCGTCCGCCAGGCAGGCCGCCCTCGATCAGCCCATTTCAGGTTGGTGGTGTGTGCAGAGCCCGATTGTTCGAAGCCTCACACCAGCACCTCGCGGCACGGCGGGTGCCCCAGAAACGCCTGCGGGCTGGCGCTTGGCCCGTAAGCGCCCGACTGAAACACGACCACCAGGTCGCCCGGCTCGGCACGCGCCAGCACCATCCGCTCGGCCAGCACATCCAGCGGCGTGCACAGCGGCCCAACCACCGAGGCGGTTTCTGTCTCGGCGGGGTTCATCCGGTTGCCGATCGCCACCGGGTAGTTGCGCCGGATCACCTGACCAAAGTTGCCCGAGGCCGCCAGGTGGTGGTGCAGCCCGCCGTCGGTCACCAGAAACACCTGGCCGCCCGAGCGCTTGCGGTCCAGCACACGCGCCACGTACACGCCCGCCTCGGCCACCAGGTACCGGCCCAGTTCCACCACCGTGCGTGCCCCTGAGAGTTCCCTGTGCAGTCGAGCCTGCGCTGTTGCCAGCGCCTCGGTCACCGGACCAAGATCGAGCACGGTCTCGTTGGCGAAATACGGCACACCCCAGCCGCCCCCCAGGTTCACCTGCTGCACCGGCGCCGGCGCGTCCCCACCCAAGCGCAACGCCAGCTCACAGGAGCGCTCGATGGTTTGCGCCAGCAGCTCGCCCTTGAGCATTTGCGAGCCCGGGTACAGGTGAAAACCTTCAAACGCCAGCCCAGCGGCGGCCACCGCGCGCAGCAGCGCCGGCACCTGCTCGGCATCCACGCCAAACGGCTTGGCGCCCCCGCCCATGCGCATGCCCGCGCCGCGCACCTCAAAGTCCGGGTTCACCCGCACCGCTACCCGAGCCGGCAAGCCCTGGCGCTCGGCCGCGCGCGCCAGCAGATCCACTTCGCGAAACGACTCCAGGTTCACCAAAACACCCGCCGCCACCGACTGGTTCAGCTCGGCCTCGGTTTTGCCCGGCCCAGCAAAACTCACCTGCTGGGGGCCGACGCCCGCGTCCAGCGCCAGCGCCAGCTCGCCGCCCGAGGCCACATCCAGCCCGTCGACCAGCGGCCGCATGAAGCCCACCAGCGCCGGCATCGGGTTGGCCTTCACCGCGTAATGCAGCCCCACCCCCGGCGGCAGCGCGCCGCGAACCTGCGCCACCCGATCGGCCAGCTTCGCCCGGTCGTAGGCGTAAAAAGGCGTGCGGCCCACCCGCTCAGCCAGGCGGCTCAACGGCAGGCCACCCATCACCAGCTCGGGGCCAGCGCATTCAAAGTTGTTCATGTTCAGCCTTCCACCGCAGTCGATCGAGTTTGCCGTTGGGGTTGCGCGGGAAGGGCGATGGCACCCAAATCACCTGTGCCGGCACCATGTAAGTCGGCAATTCGGCTCGGCAGTGTGCCAGCAGCGCGGCGGTGTCGGCAGCTGGGTTGCCAGAGGCAGCAGCTGACGCCAAGGCCGCCACCACGATCGTCTGCCCCAGCGTCTCGTGCGCCCGCCCCATTGCCAGCACCTCCTGCACCAGCCCGCTGCCCGCCACGCAAGCCTCCACCTCGGTCGGGCTCACCCGGTAGCCCGAGGTCTTGATCATCTCGTCGCGCCGACCCACGAAGTACAAAAACCCCTCGGCGTCGCGGCGCACCGTGTCGCCTGAGAACACCGCCAGCTCGGGCTGCGCCAGCCCCGCGCGCCCGGGCGAGAGCGCAACTGGCAGCAGCCGAAATCGCGCCGCCGTCTCGGCTGGCCGGCGCCAATAACCCTGGGCCACCAGCGGGCCTCGGTGCACCAGCTCGCCCGGCTCGTCCACAGCGCACTCGCTGCCGTCCTCGCGCAACACCAGAATGTCTGCGTTGGGAATCGCCCGCCCCATCGAGCCGGGCCGCCGGTCCACCTCGGCCGGCGGCAGGTAGGTAGACCGGAACGCCTCGGTCAGCCCATACATCAGGAAAGGCAAGGCTTTTGGCGCGTGCTCGCGCAGGCGCTGCAAGGCATTGAGCGGCATGCGCCCGCCGGTGCAGGCGAAGTAGCGCAACCGCTGGGTGGCGCCCGCCGGCCAGTCCAGCGCCGCCAGCTGCATGTACAGCGGCGGCACGGCAGTGAGACCGGTCACGCCCTCGCTCGCCATCGCCTTGAGCACATCTTGCGCAAACAAATGGTTGAGCAAGACCACCCGCGCGCCGGCCAAAAAGCCGGTGGTGAGCTGGCTGAAGCCGGCGTCAAACGACAGCGGCAGCACCGCCAGCAACACGTCATCAGCCCGGTTCTCCAGGTAGCTCGCCACGCTGCCCGCGCCCGCCATCAAATTGCGGTGCGACAACACCACGCCCTTGGGCAGCCCGGTGCTGCCCGAGGTGTAGAAAATCGCAGCCAGGTCGTTCTCGCACACGGTTATGCACCCACTCGGCAGCGGCGGCTCGCCCGACTCAAGCATCTGCGTCCACGCCAAGCGCCGCAGCGCAGCGGGCCAGTCGGCGGGCGCATCCCCGCCAGCCGCGTCTTCGCACACCACCACCAACCGCAAATCAGGGCACTGCGCCAACTCACCACACAAGGCAGGCAGACGCGCCGCCGAGGTCACCATCACCTGCGCGCCTGCGTCCTGAACAATGTGCCCCACCTGGCCCGGCTTGAGCACCGGGTTCACCGGCACCAACACACCTCCGGCAGCCGTGGCGGCAAAACTGGCCACCACCGTCTCGAACCGCTTGTCCAGATACACCGCCACCCGCGCACCACGCACCAGCCCGTGGCGCAGCAGCTGCCCCGCCAGCGCCATCACCTGAGCCTGCAAATCGCGGTAGGCCAGACCACGCTCGCCCAGCGTGAGCGCCACCGAGTCTGGCCAAAGCACCGCCGCCCGCGCCGGCAAGTCGTGCAGCAAGACCGCTGGGGGACCAGCGCAAGGGGAAGGTGCATCGCGCATGGCAGGCATGTGGTGGATCGCGTTGGATGAAGATGAAGATGGAGTGTCGGCTTGAATGCCTCACGCAACAACCGGCGCCGGCCGATGCGTTGCGCAGGCACTTGACTCGCCGCAAAACGGCCAAGCATTTCCGCGCCCTCACCATAATCCAAAGCGAGACGCCTCCAGTGCAAACCCACCACGCCTGCGCCAACGCCGCTCCACCCCCATCCATTGCTCAATAGAATGGCAAGACCTTCGCAGCCCCTTCCGCCATGAACCTGTTCGACACCGTGCTCCGCGTCCTCGACGATGCGCTCAACCTCCAAGGGCGTGCGCTTGCCTTCGACCGCAGCACCCCCTTGCTCGGCGCGTTGCCCGAGCTTGACTCCATGGCTGTGCTCGCACTCATCAGCGGCCTGGAGAACCAGTTCGGCATTGCCTTCGAGGACGATCAGCTCGACGGCGCTGCCTTCGCCACCGTGGGCAGCGTGACCGCGCTGGTGGAGCAAGCCCTGGCCGACAACGGCCCATGACCCCTCGCGTGGTCACCCAATGAGCCGCATCGAAGTCGCCGCGAGTCAGGCGCCGGCTTCCCCCGGCCGGCGGTCACTGCCGCGGGCTTTCTTTCTCGATGCGCCCCAGGGTGGCCAGCGCTTTTGTTTGTTCCACACACCACGGCCCGGCGCCCCTGAGCGCGGCCGCGTGCTGTTTTGTCACCCGTTCGCCGAAGAGCTCAACACCACCCGCAGCACCATTGCGCGACAGGCGCGCGCCTTGGCCGACATCGGTTTTTCGGTGTTGCAGATCGATCTGCTCGGTTGCGGTGACAGCTCGGGCGACTTTGGAGAAGCCTCCTGGCCCGCCTGGCTGGCCGACCTGCAACTGGCCCATGCCTGGCTCAGCGATCAGCAGCCCGCCCAGGGCCCTCTCTGGCTTTGGGGCCTGCGCGCCGGCGCGCTGCTCGCCAGCGACCTGGCCGCCACCCTGCCCGAGCCGGCCAACCTGTTGCTGTGGCAACCTTTTGCCAACGGCCAGCAGCAGCTGCAACAGTTTTTGCGCCTGCACAGCGCTGGCCAGTGGCTGGCCAGCAGCCAAACAGACAGAAAAGGACAAAGCGACACCCCGGCACAACAACTCGCCGAAGGCCAAACGGTCCATATCGCCGGCTACCCGCTCAACCCGTTGCTGGCGCAAGGCCTGGCCACAACCCAACTGCAAGCGCCAGCCCAGCAACCGCCTGGCCGGCTGGTCTGGCTCGAACTGGGCACCCAGACCACCCTTGGCCCCGCCGCAGAAAAGCACCTGACCGCATGGCATCAAGCCGGCTGGCAGGTGACTGGGCAAGCCGTGGTCACCCCCGCCTTCTGGCAAACCGTGGACACCGAAGCCGCGCCCGATCTCATCCCCGCCACCCTAGCCGTCCTCACCACCGCGCCCACCCAACCAGCCACCGCCGCCGTCGCGCCTCTGCCATGAGCGTTCAGGAACAGGCTCTCACCATTCATGGCCCCGAAGCTGACATGCTCGGCATCGTCAGCCAGCCCGCCGCCGACCAGCCCGCCTCAGGCACAGGCGTGCTCATCGTCGTGGGCGGTGCGCAGTACCGCGTCGGCAGCCACCGCCAGTTCATCCTGCTTGCCCGCCACCTCGCTGCCCATGGCCATCCGGTGCTGCGCTTTGACTTCCCCGGCATGGGCGACAGCCCCGGCGAATGCGTGGGCTTCGAATACACCGCCCCCCACATTGCAGCCGCCATTACCGCCCTGCAGACCGCCTGCCCCGGCGTGCAGCGCGTGGCGCTCTGGGGCCTGTGCGACGGCGCCTCCGCCAGCCTGCTCTATGCAGAGGCCGCCGCTGACCCGCGCGTGGCCGGCCTTGCCCTGCTCAACCCCTGGGTCCGCTCCGAAGCCGGTCTGGCCCGCGCCCAGGTCAAGCACTACTACCGCCAGCGCCTGCTGGAACCCGCCTTCTGGCGCAAGCTGCTGTCCGGCGGCGTGGGCTGGCAGGCGCTGCGCTCACTCGGCGGCAATCTGCGCGCCATGAAACGCCCAGCGCCCGCCGGCGCCACCTGCTTTCAGGAGCGCATGGCCCAGGGCTGGCGCGCCTTCCCCGGCCCCATCCTGCTGCTGCTGAGCGAGCGCGATCTGACCGCACAGGAATTCACCGAGCACGCCAACAGCAGCGAAGCCTGGCGGGGCTGGGAGCAAAAGCCCCTGATGGAACAGCACACCCTGCCCGGCGCCGACCACACCTGCTCCACGCCGGGCTCAAGCGCGCTTGTGCAGCGCAGCGTTCTTGGGCACTTGCGTCGCTCTGTCCAGCGCGCCGGCCCTGTGGATCCATGACTTTTCAACCCGAAAACACCCAGGCCAGCGGTGTTGGCGGCTTGAGAACTCATCGCCTGACGGGGCCGGATGCACCAAAGACCACCTCAAAACTGTCGATTTTTTTGACAATGCGTCCGCTCATCGAACAGCCAGAATACTTGCAAAAAAGCTAAGTCTTTGTATTTACTCATGTTTTTTCTGGTAGCTAAAAAGTGGCACGATCTATGCTTCAGTATGCAATGTCACGGGGGTTGAGCTTTTCATGCGAACTCCACTTGGCATTCCCTCAAGTACGACCCTAGGAGATCATCATGAAATTCAAGAAACTAGCCACATCGATGGCGATTGCCGCCAGCATCGTTGGCGTCTCCAGCGCCGCGCAGGCTGCGCCTGTTCAGCTCGGATTCGTCCTGGACCGTTCAGGAAGCATCGGGTCCTCCAACTGGACCACCATCGTCAACGGTCTGGCGAATGCGATCAACACGTTGGTGCCACTGGGTGGCTCGTACGACGTGTCGGTCGTTTCTTTCGCAAGTACTGCATCGATCGACATCAACAGCTACTTGGTCACCGACGCAGCCTCGCGAACGACGCTTGCGGGGCTGATCCAGAGCATTGCCTTTAGTGGCGGCGGCACCGCTTTTGGACCCGCATTCAACGCCATGCAAACGGCCTTGACCGACGCTGTTGGAACGGGCTATGGTGCAGGCGCAGCAACCACTGCTGCGACGGCAGACGCCAGTTACATCAACTTTGCAACCGACGGTGTGCAGGCCGACGTAGCTGCTGGCAAGGTTGCTCGCGACGCGCTGATTACCGCCGGCATTGACAACATCAGCATCGAAGGTATCGGCAGTGGTGTCGATGCCAACGACTTGAAGACCAACTACTGCTACCCGGGGCCTTGCGACGCTACTTCGCCGTATGGCTTTCCCACGTATGGCTTCTACATTGGCGTCGCGGATGCAGCGGGCTACGCCGCTGCTATTGGCAACAAGATCCAGGTAGTTACTGGGCAGGTACCAGAACCCGGTTCGCTGGCCCTGCTCGGCCTGGGCCTCGCCGGCCTGGCCGCCGTATCGCGCCGCCGCAATGGCAGCACGAAGCGCCAGGCGCTCGCTGCAGCCTGAGCAGTCAGCCCCTTAGAAACGGCGCCTGCGGGCGCCGTTTTCCGTTGAAGTGTCACACGCTGCTGCCATTCACAAGGGCAGGGAACCAAGAAAGCACCACTGTTTGCGTCGAACGTGTTGAAACACATCACCAAGCGAGATCACGGAATTCAATTCACAAACACGCGATGCAAGGCCAAGCCCATTCCGCCCCATCGGAGCAGTCCTGGATCTCTCCTAAAAATTGTCAAATTTTTAACAACGCGTTCGCTCATCGAACAGCAAGAATGCCCACACACACGATAAATTTTGTATTTACTTGTTTTTCTTTGAGTGAGAAAAAGCTGCCACGTTGTGTGCATCCGTGCGCAATGTAACGGGGGGGGTGATATTTCCAGGCGCACTCCACTTGACATGCCCTCATGCACCACCCAAGGAGATCATCTTGAAATTCAAGAAACTGGCCATCTCGATGGCGATTGCCACCCCCGTCGTTGGCTTCTCCAGCGCGGCCAACGCCGCGTCCGTCTCGCCCACGCTCGTCTGGCTCGAACTCGCCCTTCTGGTCGATGTGTCTGGCAGCGTCGGCTGCCACTGAGTACAACCTGCAACGCCAGAGCTGCATTGATGCGTTCAAAGACGCCGGCATCCAGAGCGCCATTGCCTCCTTCGCTGGCGGTATTACCGTATTGCCGTGACCCACATTGAGTGGTCGGGTGCAGCGCAGCAGTCCACCCAAATCGCCTGGGCACAGATCACCGATGCCGCGCAGTCGTCCGCGTTTGCCGCCGACATCGCAGCCGCTCCTCGCGTCTACTCCGGCATCACGGCATCACGGCACCCGGCAGCGCCATCAATTGCGTGACCCCCAGCTTCTCGATCAACACCTTTGAAGGCGCCCGCTGGGTCATTGACGTATCCGGAGATGGCACGCAGAACGACGGGACCAACATCGCCGCAGCACGCAACACGTTCCTGCAGAACACCGCAGGCGTCTCGAAGGCGATCGACGGCCTACCCATCGGCAGCGCCGCCCTCCCCACCTGGTACGCCAACAACGTCGCGGGCGGCACCAGCTCATTCCTGATCGCCGGCAACGGTTTCGCCGATTTCGGCGCCGCCGTGAAGCAGAAGATCGGACGCGGAACCACCAACCAGACGCCAGAACCTGGTTCGCTGGCCCTGCTCGGCCTCGCCCTGGCTGGCGCGGCTCTCGTCAAGCGCCGCAAGAGCGCCTGATGCTGGCCGTGTGGCCAAGGGCCACCTTCGAGCGGCCCTTGGCCAGACCGGCCGAGCGGGCCTGAGATATGTCGGTTTTCTTGACAGATCAAAGGGAAAGTACTCGTAAGTCGTTGTTTTTATTAGTTGGCATGGTACCTGCTTTGATATTCACAGCGCCGCATCCCGCGACCGCATCGCCAAGGAGCATTCCATGAAACCTCTCAAGACTCTTCTTGCTGCAGCCGCATTGGCCGTTTCGGCTGGCGCATACGCAGTACCCACCACAGTCAACGGCACAAATTTGCAGGGTGTGCTGAACACCGTGCACGCTTGCGCTACTTGCACGGGTTCAACAAATGCCACCCTCGATCAATCCGGAGCCAGCATTTTTCAAATTGAAGCCGGCGGCGGTAGCCTCAATACGCTGATCATTGAGCTCGCTGGGTTCGCTGGTGTGAACAAATTTGGTATCTATGATCCGTTCAGCGGCGCGAAGTTGGAATTGTTCAACGGCGCTGCATCGGCGCAATCTCAAGCATTTGTCACGACCTCGGTGGGTGTCGGCGGCATCAATTTCATCAAGAACCTAGTGGGAGCGAGCGCCCTCTTCACGTCATCGACATTCGGCTACTATTTGGACAGCTCGGCAGCCGGCCCCGCTGGTGGATTATTTTACTCGGAGGCTGGCAAAAACAGCAACAACGATGACCACATGATTGCGTACCAGGGCAACGGCGTTGACATCATCAATATTCCACCAGCACCTGCCAATTTCTGGGGCTCCAACAGTTTCATATTGGCTTGGGAAGATTTGGCTGGTCTTGGGGACCGCGACTACGCTGACATGGTGGTTTACGCCACCAACATCCGCGATGTGCCAGAGCCAGGCTCGCTGGCCCTGCTGGGCCTAGGCCTTGCCGGTCTGGCCGCTGCATCGCGCCGCAAGCAAAAGCAGGCCTGATAAATAGGGCTCTGCAGCACCCCAGCCGGAACGGCCGGGGTTGCATCAAAAAGGGTGGCCTGGCCACCCTTTTTGCTTTTCAGCTTGCCTCAGGGGCTCCGGCGGTGCTGGCGCCACCAGGCCGCCGCAAAATGCCGCACCGCCGCCAGCAGCCCCGCCGGACGGCGCAGGTCGAACGCTTCCAGGCCCACGCGCTCGCGGCGCAGGGCCATCCAGTCGGCCTTGTAGGCGTCGTCGCCGCTGAGGTAGTCCACCTCGGTCACGCGGTCCACGTCCATCGCGTGTTGCATCAGCGCCTGGGTGAGCACCGAGCCGGCGCTGAGCTTTTCCATGCCCTTCACATAGGCCAGCTTGTAGATGTTGGCCTTGCCGCCGCCGGTGAGCCAGAGCTGGGCGGCCAGCGGCTCGTCATTCAGCCACAACACGCCCAGCCGCAGCCAGCCGCGCTCGGCCGCCAGCGCCACCAGACCGGGAATGAAACCGGGGCATCGCTCGGGCTGCTTCCAGCTCTGGGCATACACGCGCTGATAGGCCGCCAGCGCGGCTTCCAGGTCGGGCCCGGCCTGGGTGGCAATGGCGATGCGCCAGGCACCCGCCTTGCTCAGCCGGCGCTGGCCGCGCTCGACGCTGTGGCGCAGGGCCGAAGGGCGCTCGGGCCAGTAAGCAGCAAAGCCGCCAGCCGGCACCGGCTGGTACCAGTTGCCAAACGCAAAATAGCGTGCGCTGCGGTAGCCCGCCGCGCGCAAGCCGCTCTCCAGCCCGGCCAGCCAGGCGGCGCCAGCGTCCAGCGGCTGCAAGCGCAGCACCGCGCTGCCCGGCAGCCACCGCAAGGCCTGCGCGGCTGCCGCCCATTCCACACCCGCCGCCGCCGCACCGCCAGCCAGCCCATCCGAGCTCGCCGGGCCATACAGGCAGCTGTAGTAATTGCCCAGCGCCACCAGCGGAGCGCCGGGGTGTGGTTGCATCAGATGCAGGCGGGCTGAAGCGCTCCCTGACACGGTGGCCAGCGGCAACACATACCGCGCCAGCGGCGCCTGTTCCAGGCCCTGGTCCAGCAGCAACTCGAACCAGGCCTCGGTGTGGAACAGGTCAGCGGCCAAGCAGCGGGGATTCCAGGCTTGTGGCGCGCGCCAGCGCCGGTTTATTGCGGTGGCGGACAGGGTCCGCGCTCGCCTTGATGCAAAGCACGCCACAACACACCCCGCCGCACCACTCTGTCGTTGCTGAACTCATCCATTCCTCTGCTTTTTCGACACTGGCAACGATCATAGCCAGCACCTTAGGAGCCTGTCGGACTTGGGGAGCGGCGGCTGCAAATCGACCGCAGCGGTTCATTTTTATCGAAACTTCGTTTTCACCAGCTTTTTGCCCCGTAGCTGAACTGTGAGGCTGCAAATCCGGCGAAAACTGTCCTCGCTGGGGCCGATTCTCGCTGTCGACGCCCCAAGCCCGACAGGCTCCTAGCCCGCCTTTCAAGCAACACCCGAAAACGGCGACACTTCAGTTTTGCATTCGCCACCCGAACCAACAGCTTATGAAAATTCTCGTCACCGGCGCTGCCGGATTCATCGGCTCCGCCTTGGTGCTTCGCCTGCTTGCGCGGGGTGACACGGTGGTGGGCATCGACAACCACAACAGCTATTACGACCCGGCCCTGAAAGAAGCGCGGCTGGCGCGGCACGCCGATCACCCCCAATACACCCATCTGCGCATCGACCTGGCCGACCGGGCCGCGATGGACGCCTGCTTCAAAACCCACAAACCCCAGCGCGTGGTGAACCTGGCGGCGCAGGCGGGCGTGCGCTACTC
>JBLIJY010000048.1:0-10570 GCA_047636095.1 Hydrogenophaga sp.
CAGACCGCCCAAGCGCGTGAGCCGACGTGAGTGCGGTGCATGTGTCGTGTTTTTCAGGGTCACGTTGGGTCTGAGCAATGTTTGAAAAGGGCAAGCGTATCCAAAGTCGCCATTTGTTGAGTCTCCCATGCAGCTACGCAAACGCTGTGCCAGCCGTGCTGGCTTTCACAGACCTTTGATTTTTAAATCAATTTTCAAAAGGCTTGCTTTTCTTGAACGGCACCCCAGCAGCTCAAAGGCCTCCGTCCTCAAAAATTTCTGTGACAAGTGATCAGAATCTGCACATTTTGCTGCCATTTGTCATCGACTGAAATACATTCGCCGCGTCCCCAACGCACCGGTCGGTCAAAACAGGATGGCTGGGCTTCGCACCGATAGGGTGCGACGTGCACCAATTTGGAGCAATTCTGAACTGGTCTGAAACCGCTCATGGCACAAGCGCTGGTATTCTTTTTGATGTGATGCACAGCCGCTCCCTGGCTGGCCGCTGGACCAGCTCCTCGACCCATGAACCTCACCCCATCCCCCTCTTTTCCCCGTGTGGCCATCGTCGGCGCTGGTGCCATTGGCGGCTGGCTCGGTGTGCGCCTGGCGCGCGCCGGTTGCCGGGTGAGCGCACTGGCGCGCGGTGAGACGCTGGCCGCGTTGCAGCGCGATGGGCTGCACTTGCACGCTGGCGACACCTTGTTGCAAGCGCCGGTGACGGCTTCAAGCAGCAGCACCGAGCTGGGTGTGCAAGACCTGGTGATCGTGGCGGTGAAAGCGCCAGCGCTGGTGGAGGTGGCGCGGCAGATCGGCCCCCTGCTGGACGCCAACACGGTGGTGCTGACCGCCATGAACGGGGTGCCCTGGTGGTTTCTCGACGGCTTGGGCGGCGCACTCGCTGGTACCCGTTTGGCATCCATCGATCCTGACGGCCAGATCGCGCGCGACATCCCGGTGCGCCATGTGATCGGCGGGGTGGTGCACGCCAGCTGTTCGGTGGACGCGCCCGGTGTGGTGCGCCACCACTTCGGCAACGGCCTGATCGTGGGTGAGCCCGCGGGTGGCGCCAGCGAGCGGGTGCGTGCGCTGGCCGCGCTGTTGCAACAGGCGGGTTTCAACGCCAGCGTGTCGCCACAAATTCAGAAAGACATTTGGTACAAGCTCTGGGGCAACATGACGGTGAACCCGGTGAGCGCGCTCACCGGCGCCACCACCGACCGCATCCTGGGCGACGAACTGGTGCGCGGCTTCATCTCCCGCGTGATGCTGGAAGCCAAGGCCATTGGCGAGCACCTGGGCATCCCCATCGATCAGCAGCCCGCCGACCGCCACGCCGTCACCCTCAAGCTCGGCGCGTTCAAGACCTCGATGCTGCAAGACGTGGCCGCCCGCAAGCCGGTGGAGCTCGATGCCCTGGTGAGCGCTGTGCGCGAGCTGGGTCAGCTGACCGGCATGCCAACCCCGTTCACCGACGCCTTGCTCGGTTTGAGCCGGCTTCAGGCGCAGACGCTGGGCTTGTACCCGCAGCCCGTGTGAACGCTGGCTGGGGAAAGCAGGCGGAAAATTTCACAAACCGGTGCCGATCCAGCGCTGCAGTTCGGTCTCGGTCACACCGCTGCGCGCCGCCAGATCGCCCACCTGGTCGTCGCCCACCTTGCCCACGTTGAAGTAGGTGCTCTCGGGGTGGCTCAGGTAGAAGCCGCTGACGCTGGCCGCTGGCGTCATGGCCAGGCTCTCGGTCAGGCCCATGCCGATCTCGTCGCAGGCCAAGACCTCGAACATCTGGCGCTTGACCGAGTGGTCCGGGCAGGCCGGGTAGCCCGGCGCGGGTCGGATGCCCTGGTACTTTTCCTTGATCAACTCCTCGCTGCTCAGCGACTCGCCCGCCGCATAGCCCCAGAGATCGGTGCGCACGCGGTGGTGCAAGCACTCGGCAAATGCCTCGGCCAGGCGGTCGGCCAAGGACTTGAACAGGATCGCGCTGTAGTCGTCGTGGGCGTCGACGAATTGCTTCTCTTTTTTCTCGCTGCCCAGGCCAGCGGTGACGGCGAACATGCCCACGTAGTCTTGCGCTGCGCCTTGGGGCGCGACGAAGTCGGCCAGGCAGCGGCTGGGGCGCATGACGGGCTTGCCATCGGGCCCGTCGATCGCCTGCTTCTCGGTCTGCTGGCGCAGGCCGTGCCAGGTGAGTGCCACTTCGCTGCGCGTCTCATCGGTGTAGAGCGCGATGTCGTCGTCGCGCGCCGTGTTCGCCGGGTACAGGCCGATCACGCCGTTGGCGCTGAGCCAGCGGCCTTCGATGATTTTCTTGAGCATGGCCTGCGCATCGGCAAATACCTTGGTGGCCTGTTCGCCCACCACCTCGTCGGTGAGGATGGCGGGATAGGGGCCTGCGAGGTCCCAGGTCTGGAAGAACGGGGCCCAGTCAATGTATTTGGCCAGCTCGGCGAGGTCGAAGTTTTTGAACACGCGCTTGCCAATGAACTTGGGAACGGGCGGCCGGTAGCCCGCCCAGTCCAGCGGCGTTTTGTTGGCGCGCACCTTGGCCAGCGGCCACAGCGGAATCTGCTTCTTGTTGGCGTGTTGCTGCCGCACCCGTTCGTAGTCGGCGTTCAGCTCCGCCAGAAATTGCACCCTGCCGTCACCGATCAGGCTTTGCGCCACGCTCACGCTGCGCGACGCGTCAGGCACATACACCACCGGGCCGCTGTAATGCGGGGCGATCTTCACCGCGGTGTGCACCCGGCTGCAGGTGGCGCCACCGATCAGCAGCGGCACCTGGGCATCGCGGAAATGGGGGTCTTTCTCCATCTCGCTGGCCACGTACTGCATCTCTTCCAGGCTGGGTGTGATCAGCCCCGAGAGGCCCACTATGTGGGCGCCTTCGGCTTTGGCCATCGCCAAAATTTCGTGCGCTGGCACCATCACGCCCATGTTTATCACCTCGAAGTTGTTGCATTGCAAAACCACGGTGACGATGTTTTTTCCAATGTCGTGCACGTCGCCCTTCACAGTCGCGATCACGATGCGGCCCTTGGCCTGCACGTCGGCGCCCGCCGCTTCCTGCGCCGCTTTTTCTGCCTCGATGTAGGGCAGCAAATGCGCTACCGCCTGTTTCATCACGCGCGCGCTTTTCACCACCTGCGGCAGGAACATCTTGCCCTGTCCAAACAGGTCGCCCACCACGTTCATGCCGTCCATCAGCGGGCCTTCGATCACATGCAGCGGTCGCCCGCCCGTGGCCTCGATCTCGCGCCACATGATTTCGGTGTCTTCGGTGATGAACTCGTTCATGCCGCGCACCAGCGCGTGCGAAAGGCGCGCGCGGATCGGCAGCGCGCGCCACTCGTTTCTCTTGCTGTCGTCGCGCGACGCGCCCTTGGCGTTTTCAGCCACTTCCACCAGGCGCTCGCCCGCATCGGGCCGGCGGTTCAGCACCACGTCTTCCACCCGCTCGCGCAGATCGGGCTCCAACTCGTCGTACACGCCCATCATCCCAGCGTTGACGATGCCCATGTCCATGCCCGCTTGGATCGCGTGGTACAGAAACACCGTGTGGATCGCTTCGCGCACCGGGTCGTTGCCGCGAAAGCTGAAACTCACATTGCTCACGCCGCCGCTCACCTTGGCGCCGGGCAGGTGCTGCTTGATCCAGCGCGTGGCGTTGATGAAATCGACCGCGTAGTTGTTGTGCTCTTCGATGCCGGTGGCAATGGCGAAGATGTTGGGGTCGAAGATGATGTCTTCCGCCGGGAAGCCCACCTCGTCAACCAGGATGCGGTAGGCCCGCTCGCAGATCTCGGTCTTGCGCTCGTAGGTGTCGGCCTGGCCCTTTTCGTCAAACGCCATCACCACGGCGGCCGCGCCGTAGCGCTTGACCAGCCGGGCCTGCCGCTTGAACTCGTCCACGCCTTCTTTCATGCTGATCGAGTTCACCACGCCCTTGCCCTGGATGCAGCGCAGGCCCGCTTCGATCACGCTCCACTTGGAGCTGTCCACCATCACTGGCACGCGCGAAATGTCGGGCTCACCGGCGATCAGGTTCAGGAAGCGCACCATCGCCGCCTGGCTGTCGAGCATCGCCTCGTCCATGTTGATGTCGATGATCTGCGCGCCGTTTTCCACCTGCTGGCGCGCCACGGCAAGGGCTTGCTCGTAGTCGCCGTTCAAGATCATGCGGGCGAAGGCCTTGGAGCCGGTGACGTTGGTGCGCTCACCGATGTTGACAAACAAACTTGCCTTACCGATGCGCACTGGCTCCAGGCCGGAGAGCAGCATGGGCGGCACGGACGCAGCTGAAAAGCTGGGGGAATCGGTAGGAGAGGAAACGGCTTCGGGCATGGGGCTCACCAGGGCAAACAGAGGGGCTGGTGAGCGCGGTTGGCGGCTGGTCAGATTGCACCGACCGGCGTGGACGGCGGGCGTCCTGGTTCCTCAAGCCTGACACCGGTACCCGAAACCTGGGCGGTTCCACCGACGCTGCAGCGCTCCTTGAGGGCGTGTTGATTTTAGCCACCAGCGCTGAGCGCCTGGGGTGCGCAGGGTCAGCGACTGGACCGCACCGGCACCACGTCGAGTACCAGGTCGACCAAAGTCAGGCCGTCTGGAGCACGAAACCCGTGGGTGCTGGCGCTGGCACGCAGCCACCATTCAAAGCCCAGGCTCGGATCAGGGTCGTCTCTCGTCTGCGGGTCGCTGAAGGCCAGGCCCAACACATCGGCTCCGCGCCCCTCCAGCCGCTGGGCCATTGCCTGGACGATGGCGCCGTCGTCGAGGATGTCCCGAAAAATGGGACCGGCGCGCGGTCGGTCTGTGGCGGTTGTCTGCGGGCGCGCTGTCGGGGGGCGGTTGAGCTTGGGGGTCAAGCGGTTCGCGATCTGTCTGCGCTCGGCGGGGAGCACGCGGCGGGTCGCGAGGTCGAAACGGTCGCCGGCTTCCAGCCAGTGCAGTCGCGCCCCGCGCAGGTTGAAATCGCCCAGCGTGGCGTCGGTGCTGGCCTGGGCGATGTCGACGAACAAAGCGCCCCGGCTGCCAATCACCTCGACCATCGGCGCGCGGGCGACGATGGCCGTGTCTTCGGCCACACCAATGCCCAGTGGAACGCCCTCGGCCTGCAGCATCGGCAACAAACGCGCGATGCGACCGCGGCGCACCGCGTGCTGGTCCACGATAACGTCGGGCGGCAGCAGGCCGAAGCCGTCGTCGATTTCGCGGCCTTCTCGCAGGCGGCCTTTCATCACCGCCAACACATCAGGCGCATTGCGAAAAACGCGCCGGCTCATCACCGCCGCGCCCGCGCTGGTGCCCGCGACCACGCCACCGGCGTCCCACATCGCCTGCACCGCCTGCAGCAAGGGCGTGGGCTGGCCGCCGGGCTGCAAGGTGTCGAGCAGCCGCGACTGCGCACCGCCGCTGAAAAACACACCGGTGGAGCGGCGCACCGCCTCGATCCAGCGCGGGTCGGCCACGGCAGCAGTCAGGTCGATGCCGGGCAATCGGGGTGCCACCTCGGCAACCTCCACCACCGCACCGTGGCGCGTGAGGTTGGCCGCGATGCGGCTGGCCGTGCGCTCGGGGTCACCCGAGGCGGTAGCAAACACCGTAAAGCGGCTTCCCGCGCCACCAGCGAGCGACACCAGCCGCGACCACACGGCCAGGTTGTCGTCTTTGAGCCCGCCACCAATGGCCACCGTGATGCCCTGGGCAGACGCCAAGCTGGTGCTCAGGAGCAACGCGCTCGTGAGCCAGACACGGACACGGCCGCCCAGGGTAAGGTTGATCGCGAGGCGTCCAATTCGCTTCGCTTGAATGGACGGGAACAGGGAGAACAGGGCGATGCGCATCCTGTTCACCGTACCAGACGCGCCTGGCGGATGGGGCATGCCCTCCCAGTCCCAACCGCGTGAGGCCGGTGAAGGCTGTCAACCGCCAGGGGGTGAAGGGCATGAAGACCAGCACATGCAGTGAAGAACGGAGTTTTTTCGGCTTGTCTCACACCAATCGAGACCAGGGTGGCAATTGAGACGTGAGGGCTTTTCAAGCGCCCAGGCAACCAGACGGTGTGAGCGAGTCGCCCAACCCACCCGTTTTCAAGTTCGTTCCCGTATTTCTCCCTGAGCTCATCGGCAGCAGCAGCGTCTGCACATCGTCTTGCGTGAACAGCGGTTGCTTGCGCGCCGCAGCACCGCTGTAGAGCTCGCGGGCGAGTTCGGCCTTGCGCTCTTGCAGCGCCAGAATGCGCTCCTCAATCGTGCCTTGCGCCACCAGTTTGATCACCCACACGCTTTGCGTCTGGCCGATGCGGTGGGCGCGGTCGGTGGCCTGGTTTTCTGCCGCCGGGTTCCACCACGGGTCGTAGTGGATCACGGTGTCGGCCTGCGGCAGGTTCAGCCCCACGCCACCGGCTTTGAGGCTGATGAGGAAGATCGGCACCTCGCCGCTGGTGAAGCGGGCGATGACCTCGTCGCGCTTTTGCGTTTGGCCGGTGAGCTTGGTCCAGGTCAGCTTGTGCTTGCGCAGGTCGTCTTCGATCAGGCTGAGCATGGAGGTGAACTGCGAGAACAGCAAAATGCGCCGCCCCTCGGCCAGCATCTCGGGCAGCATCTCCATCAGCTGTTCGAGCTTGGCGGAGGCCTTCACTTTGGTGGCGGCTTCGGTTTTTACCAAGCGCGGATCGCAGCACACCTGGCGCAGCTTGAGCAGCGCGTCCAGGATGGCGATTTGCGATTTCGCCAACCCTTTGCTGGTGATGGCCTGGCGCACCGCTTGCTCCATGCTCAGGCGGATGGTCTCGTACAGATCGGCCTGCTGGCCGCCAATCTCCACCGACATCACGGTTTCCACCTTGGGTGGCAGCTCGGTGGCCACCAGCTGCTTGGTGCGCCGCAAGATGAAGGGCGTGAGGCGCGCGCGCAGTTGGGCCATGCGCGCGCTGTCGCCGTGCTTCTCGATTGGTTGGCGAAAGCGCTTGGCAAAACGCGCCTGGCTGCCCAGAAAACCGGGCATCAGGAAATGGAACAGACTCCAGATTTCGCCCAGGTGGTTCTCGATCGGCGTGCCCGACAAACACAGCCGGTGGCGCGTGTTGAGCTCGCCCGCCACCTGCGCCGACTGGGTGGCGGCATTCTTGATGTTTTGTGCTTCATCGAGCACCACCAGGTGCCAGGCCTGCGCCAGCCAGCGCTCGCGGTCGCGGTACAGCAGCGAATAGGAGGTGAGCACCAGATCGGTCTGGGCCAGATCGGCGGCTTGGCCGTGGCGCTCGGCACCGTGCAGCACCCGGCAGCGCAGCTCGGGGCAAAAGCGCGCCGCTTCGCGCTGCCAGTTGCCCAGCAGGCTCACCGGCACCACCACCAGCGCCGGGCGGTCCAGCCTGCCGGCTTCTTTCTCGCACTGGATGTGGGCCAGGGTTTGCAGGGTTTTGCCCAGGCCCATGTCGTCGGCCAAGATGCCGGCCAGCCCGTGGCGGCGCAAAAACTGCAGCCAGTCCAGGCCTTGGTGTTGGTAGGGGCGCAGCTCGGCGTGCAGGCCCTCGGGCAGTGGCGTGATGGGCAAACCGGTTTGGCCCTTGAGCCGCTCGGCCAATTCGCTCAAGCCCTGTGCGCCTTGCCAGACCACGCCCTCGCCCAGCGCCACGCGAGCGCGCAAGGCGTCGATTCGCGACAGGCGCAGGCTCTCGGCATCGAAGTCTTTGGCGCGGTCGTCAAACAGCTCCAGCAGCCCATCGAGCCAGGGTTTGAGCGGCGCGGTGGCCACGCGGTAAAACCCTTGGCCGTTGGCGGTGGGCAGGTAAATATGCTCAGGCCAAATCGGCTCGGGGCCTTGTTCGGTCTGGTGCAGGTCGGCAATGATTTGCGGCAAAACCGGCAGCAAATTGACGCGCTGCCCGTTCACCTCCAGGCCCAGCGAGAGGTCGAACCAGGCCGAGGTTTCGCCCCCACCTTCGCTCCCATCCTGGGGCACCAGGTCCACCGTGAGCTCGCCCGCCGGGCGCACCCAGTGGTGCAGATCGGCGTCCATGTCGACCACAAAACCCGCCTCCCGCAGCGGCTGGAACTGCGCGTCGGCCCAGTGCAGCCAGCGCGTGGGGCTGACGCCATTCGCCAACCCAAAAATGCCGTCTTCCTGGTGCGCCAGACCCAGCTCGCGCAAGCGCTCCAGCGCCTGGGCTTCGCTGGTCAAATCGCGCTGCAACAACACACTGTCGCCGCCTTCGCGCTCGAAGACCACCGGGTTCTCGGCGTCCATCCACCAGCCCTGACAGCCCTCGTAATCAAAGTCCAGCTGCACACTCAGCGTGTGCGGCGCGGTGGGTGTACTTGACTCCAGATCAACCAGCCGGGAAAGGTACAAGCGCCACGTTGGCACGCCACCGACACGCCGCTGTGCGGGCAACACCGGCGGCAGCGCTACCGCGGTGCCCAGCCGGCGCAGCAGAGCCACCAGGTTTTTTTGCATCACTTGTAGCGGCAACGCGGGTGCTTGCAGCAGATCGTACTGGTGCGGGTCGGCACCGCCTTCAACTGGCCCACAGGTGCGCCGACTGAGGTGCAGGTAGAGCAGGGGCTTGTTGGCGCACAGCATGGCCTGCGGCGGTGTCAGCTGAGGCTGCAGCCGCCACACCGTCTCTGGGGGATCTGGGTGGTGCGCGCTGGTCTCTGTCTGCTCTTCCCAGCGCCAGGCCAGCGGCAGCGCCGGGCCCCAGGCGATTGGCTCGCCCAAGGCGCCATTGTCTTCGCGCCAGAACAGCCGCCCGGTGGCGCTGACCCGCTCCAGCACCAACGCGGCGGCCACTGTGTCCAGCGTCCAGTCGCTAGCGCTGCTGTAGCGCACGGTATCGACCACAGGCGGTAAGGCGACCAGCAGGGTGAGGATGTCGTGGTCCAGCTCGGTCAATTCGACCGCTTGGCCCTGGTGCTGGGTGCTGCGGAAATAGTGGGGCGTGACGCTGCGCGGCTTGCTCCAGCCGCCCTTGACTTTCAGGGTGGATGCGCCCAGCCCGATCCGCAAGACGGACCTTTCACCCAGCGAATGGTGCACAGACAGCAGGTAAATCGGCGACTGCGCGTCGGGTGGGCGCGCCACCCCAACAGCGGCCAGCAAGCGGGTGGCCGGCGCGGGCACGCTGTCTGGGCCCAGCAGCCAGCGCTCGGCCAGCTGGGTCTGCCGCTGGCGCCGCTGTTGCTCGGCCACCTGTTGTTGCTGCAGCGCCAACGCGGCGGCTTTTTGCGCCCGCTCCTGGGGCGTGAGGCCAGATAGCGCATCCACCATTCGCTCGCCCTCGTGGGCCGCCTTGACCAGCAGCGCCACCGCGTGCTTGCAAGAAAACCCCACCGGGCAGTCGCAATCGCCGTGCCAAAGGCCCAGCGTCAGACCGCCTTGTGCATCGGGCAGCAGCTGCAAGTCCACCGACACCTCGTACGGTTGGGGTTGCGTGCCCTGAACCTTGCCAGTCAATTCCCAAAACCCGGCTGAGTCGCTGCGAGCGGGCTTCAGGTCGAACCGCGCGATCTTCTGCGCCCGGTACAGCGCTTGGCCACGAGAAAAGGTGGTTGGGTCGGTGGTGCGCGACAGCGCATTGAGTGGGAACCAGATGGACATGGGTGCGATGGAATGAAGACCAAAAGCCAGGCACTGGCGAAGAAAAAGCGAATGAACGACAGGATGTGACGCCGCTGAGGCGGGCCGTCTGGCGCTGTGCTCAGCCCACCGCCAAGGGAATCACCCGGCGCACGGGCGCTTCGGCCCGCGCACGCAGCTGCCCGCAGCCGCCTTCCACATCTTGCCCAGCCGACTGGCGCAGCTTGGTGAGAACGCCACGGCGGTGCAGGCGGCGCGCCAGATCAGCGGCCTTTTCCCAGGTTGGGCGGGCAAACGGCAGCTCGGGCACCGCGTTGTAGGGGATCAGGTTGAGGATGGCGTATTGGCCCGAGAGCAGGCGCACGATGCCTTCCACTTCATCGTCGCCGTCGTTGATGCCCTCCAGCAGCGTCCACTGGTATTGAATCGGGTAGTCGGTGGCGCGGGCATAGACCTCGCCGAGCGCGACGAGTTCATCGGGTGCGATGCGCGGCGCGCGCGGCAGCAAGCGTTCGCGCAGCTCGGGCTTGGTGGTGTGCAGCGAGAGCGCCAGCGCGGGCTTGACGCTGGCGCGTGCCAGCGCCGCGAACACACGCACATCGCCCACGGTGGAGAACACCAGGTTCTTGTGCCCGATGTTGCCCAGCGTGCCCAGCAACTCGATGGATTCCATCACGTTGTCGAGGTTGTGCGCGGGCTCGCCCATGCCCATGAACACCACCTTCTTCACCGGCCTGAGCGTGCGCGCCAGCACCACCTGGGCCACGATCTCGGCGCTGCCCAGCTGGCGAATCAGGCCGGTGGTGCCGGTCATGCAAAACACGCAACCCACCGCGCAGCCCACCTGGGTGGACACACACAGCCCCGGGATGCGGCCCGGCGGCAGCAGCACGCTTTCAACCAATTGCCCGTCGCCCAGGCGCACCAGCAAGCGCGCTGAGCCGTCAACGGCGGGGTGTTCGCTGTGCACCGTGGCCAGCGCTGCCAGCTCGGCGCTGAGCGTGGG
>JBLIJY010000049.1:0-10423 GCA_047636095.1 Hydrogenophaga sp.
TGGCAGCGTGCACGAGCCTGGCACCAGTGGCGTGGCACCCGGCAGCGGGGTGATCATGTGACCGCCGGTTTCGGTCTGCCAGAAGGTGTCCACAATCGGGCAGCGCTCACCACCCACGTGCTTGTAATACCACATCCAGGCTTCGGGGTTGATGGGTTCGCCCACCGAGCCGAGAATGCGCAGACTGGAAAGATCGGAGCGCGCCGGATGAATTTTTTCATCGGCCTCTGCTGTTTTGATGAGCGATCGAATGGCAGTCGGCGCGGTGTAGAAAATGGTGCACTTGTGGCGTTCGATCATCTGCCAGAAGCGACCAGCGTTCGGGTAGGTGGGGACGCCCTCGAACACGATCTGGGTCGCGCCGGCGGCCAGCGGGCCATAGGCCACGTAGGTATGACCCGTGATCCAGCCGATGTCGGCCGTGCACCAGAAGATGTCGCTGTCTTTCAGGTCGAAGGTCCACTGCATGGTGAGCTTGGCCCACATCAGGTAGCCGCCGGTGCTGTGCACCACGCCTTTGGGTTTGCCGGTCGATCCCGAGGTGTACAGCACAAACAGCGGGTGCTCGGCTCCCACCATCTCGGGCGGGCAGTCGGTGGACTCGGCCGCCATCGCCTCGTGCATGAAGCTGTCGCGCCCAGCCACCATATTGACGGCGGTGGCGGTGCGCTGGAACACGATCACGCTCTCGACCGACTCGCAGCCGCCCAGGGCGATACCCTCGTCCACGATGGATTTCAGCGGCAACTCCTTGCCACCGCGCAGCTGGTAGTTGGCGGTGATCACCGCCACCGCACCCGCGCCTTGAATACGCTCTTGCACCGCCTTGGCCGAGAAACCGCCGAACACCACGCTGTGGGTGGCGCCAATGCGTGCGCAAGCCTGCATGGCCACCACGCCTTCGATGGTCATGGGCATGTAGATGACGACGCGGTCGCCCTTCTTCACGCCCTTGGCCTTGAGTGCGTTGGCGAACTGAGACACCTTGGCCAACAGCTCCTTGTAGGTGACCTTGGTCACCTCACCGCCGTCGGCCTCAAAAATGATCGCGGTCTTGTTCTCGACCGGCGTGCCCATGTGGCGGTCCAGGCAGTTGAAAGAGGCGTTGAGCTCGCCGTCGTCAAACCATTTGTAAAACGGCGCGTTGGACGAATCCAAGGTCTTGGTGAAAGGTTTGTTCCAGATCAGCGTCTCGCGGGCGCGCTTGGCCCAAAAACCTTCGAAATCGCTATCGGCCTCGTCACAAAGGGTTTGGTAGGCGGGCATGCCCGAAACAAAAGCCGATTCGCGCATGGCTGACGAAGGCTCAAAAACGCGGTTTTCGACCAATGTGGACTGGATGGCGTTTGACGGTGCGGACATGTTTTGTCTCCTGGTGTTTTCGATATCAAGGCTTCGGACGAATGTGCGCAAAGGCTCTTACGAGCCACTTACACAGCGCAGGCTAGGCACGGGCAGCGCGCTGTGCAGGCCAAGCAACTTCTTAGAATACGCGTCTTCACCCTTGCCAGGCTCGCAGCCTCAACATGCGCCACACCGCCGACCCGACAGACACCGCGTTTCGCTCGCGCGTCGCCGCTTTTCTGGCGCAGAACAACTCGACACGCACCTTGTTCGACTTGGCCGTGGTGGCAGTCTTGCGCAGCGCCACCCCGCCCCCATTCCCCTTCACCAAAGAAAGCCCGTCCACATGACCACCACCATCCGCCAGGCCGACCTGATTGAATCCGTCGCCGCCGCGCTGCAGTACATCAGCTACTACCACCCGGCCGACTACATCGTCCACCTGGCTCGGGCCTACGAGCGCGAGCAGAGCGCGGCCGCCAAAGACGCGATCGCGCAAATCCTCACCAATAGCAAGATGAGCGCCACTGGGCACCGCCCGATCTGCCAGGACACCGGCATCGTCAACGTGTTCCTCAAAGTCGGCATGGACGTGCGCTGGGAAGGCTTCACCGGCGGCCTGGACGACGCCATCAACGAAGGTGTGCGACAGGGCTACAACTTTGCTGCCAACAAGCTGCGCGCCAGCGTGGTGGCCGACCCCCTCTTCGCGCGCAAGAACACGGGTGACAACACGCCCGCCGTCATCTTCACCGAGCTTGTGCCCGGCAACACGGTGGAGGTGACCGTGGCAGCTAAAGGCGGTGGCAGCGAAAACAAAAGCAAAATGATCATGCTCAACCCCAGCGACAGCGTGGTCGACTGGGTGCTGAAGACGGTGCCCACCATGGGCGCGGGCTGGTGTCCGCCAGGCATGCTGGGTATTGGCATTGGCGGCACGGCGGAGAAGGCGGTGCTGATGGCCAAGGAAAGCCTGATGGACGACCTCGACATGTACGCTTTGCAGGGCAAAGCGTCCAAAGGGGAAAAGCTCAGCCAGGTCGAAGAACTGCGGCTGGAGCTGTTCGAGAAGGTCAACGCGCTGGGCATCGGTGCGCAAGGTCTGGGTGGTCTCACCACCGTGCTGGACGTGAAAATCAAGATGTACCCGACCCACGCGGCCAGCAAGCCGGTGGCCATGATCCCCAACTGTGCGGCCACCCGGCATGCCCACTTCGTGATGGACGGCAGCGGCCCGGTCTACCTCGATCCGCCCAGCCTGGATCTCTGGCCCAACGTCAACTGGACGCCCGATACCGAGAAAAGCCAGCGGGTAGACCTCAACACGCTCACCAAGGCCGAGGTTGCGAGCTGGAAACCGGGCCAGACCCTGCTGCTCAACGGCAAGATGCTCACTGGCCGCGACGCAGCTCACAAGCGCATTCAGGACATGCTGGCGAAAGGCGAACCGCTGCCGGTGGACTTCACCAACCGCGTGATCTATTACGTCGGCCCAGTCGACCCGGTGGGCAATGAAGCGGTTGGCCCGGCTGGTCCCACCACCGCCACGCGGATGGACAAATTCACCGACATGATGCTGGAGCAAACCGGCCTGATCGCGATGATCGGCAAGGCCGAGCGTGGCCCCGTGGCGATCGAGTCCATCAAAAACTACAAGAGCGCCTATCTCATGGCTGTGGGCGGTGCGGCCTACCTGGTATCCAAAGCGATCAAGACCGCCAAAGTCGTCGGCTTTGCGGATCTGGGTATGGAGGCGATCTACGAGTTCGACGTGGTCGACATGCCGGTGACGGTCGCGGTGGACTCCGGCGGCACCAGCGCCCACATCACTGGACCGGCCGAGTGGAGCCAGCGCATCGCCACAGGCGAGTTCAAGGGCATCGCGGTCGCTGGTGCCTGAAGGCAAGCTCTTGGTCACCGTTGGCGTTTTCGACAGCGGCGTCGGCGGCCTCAGCGTGTTGCGGGCGCTGCGCGCCGAGCTGCATCAGGTGCACTTTGTCTACCTGGCCGACAACGCCTACGCGCCGTATGGCGAGCAAGCTGCCGACGCGGTGATCGCTCGGGCACATCAGCTCACCAAGCAGCTGCGCACCGAACACAAAGTTCAAGCGCTGGTGGTGGCCTGCAACACCGCCACCGCACTCGCCGTCGACGATCTGCGAAAGACCCATCCCGATCTGCCGTTCATTGGCGTGGAACCCGCGCTCAAACCGAGCGGCGACCTTGTCGCGCAGCGGTCACATGGGCGTACTCGCCACGCGCGGCACCATGCAGAGTGCGCGCTTCGCGTATTTACTCGGTGCGGTGAGAGCAGCAGCCGATCGGCCGCAGCATATCCACTGCCAGCCGTGTGACAGGCTGGCCGATGTCATTGAGCGAGCAGACGCTCAGGCCGTGTTGGAGCGGGCGACGCACCATTTGGAGCAGCTACGCAGACAAGATGCTGACCGCCCAGCCATCGACACCCTTGTGTTGGGCTGCACCCACTACCCGTTTGCGCGCGAGACCTTGCAATAGCTGTGCGGACCTGAGGTTGTGCTGGTGGACACCGCAGAGCCGGTGGCGCGACGCACACGCTCTGTGCTCAGGTTACCCGCGTTCCAGAATTCACTCGGCCCAGGCAAACTCACGCTGCTGAGCACAGGGGACCAAGGTGCGTTGCAGGTCGCTGCGGCTCGCTGGCTCGGTTCAACTCCGGGGGTCCAGGCGGGCGCTTTCTGAGCTCCAGCCAGCCCGCGCATGCTCGGGTGCGCTGGCCAGCGCAGCCGCTCGCCCGCGCGCCATGTTCACCGGCAGCAGCAACACCAGGCCCACCAGAAACAGCACCGCCGTGGACCCGATCGCCAGCCGCTGGTTGCCGTCGGTGATCCAGGTGATGGCGCCATAGGTGAGCGGCCCGATGATGCTGGCCAACCGAGTGGCAAAAGTCCAGAGCCCATAAAACTCCGCCAGCTGCGCCGGTGGCGCAAACAGCCCCGCCATCGCTCGACCCGACGACTGGCTGCTGCCCATGCACAGGCCAGCAATGACAGCTGCGTACCAAAAGCCACCTTTGGTGGTGGTGAGCGCTGCGATGATGCAGGTGGCCATCCAGCCCACCAGCGTGATGGCCAGCGCCAGCTTGTGACCCAGCCGGTCTTGCCAGTAGCCAAACGCAAACGCACCCATCGCTGCTGCGATGTTGAGCACAAAGATGAGCGCCATGGTCTCTTGCTGCACAAAGCCGATCACCTGCTCGGCGTAGATCGCTGCCAGCGTGATGGCGACCGCCACACCCCCCTGGTAGGCCACGGCGCAGGCCAGCAGCCACATGTAGTCGGTGTACTGTTTGGCGTTGTCGAAAGTGCGCTGCAGTTGCAGCAATGCATCGACCACCCCATGATGCCCCCCCTGCGGATTCGCCACCGCCCGTTCGCGCAGCAGCCACAACGTGACCAGCGCAGCTGCAGCAAAAATGCCCGCTGTGATCAGCATGGTGACCGGCACAAATTGGGACGCCCCTTGCCCCTGACCCTGCGCCCAGATCACATAGGCAAGGCTCAGCCCGAGCGCCAGCATGCCACCGAGGTAACCAAAACTCCAGCCCCAGCCACTCACACGACCCATGGCTTGCGGGCGCGCCAGTTCGGGCAGAAAGGCTGCGATCAGGGAATCGCCCCACGCAAAGCACAGGTTGGAGATCGCGATCAGAACCATCGCCAGTACCAGCGCACCTGGTTGCACCCAGGCCAGGGCGGCGGTGGCAAGCACGCAGCCCACCGTGCTGATCACCAATAAACGTTTCTTGGCACCGTGCCGATCGGCCCATGCGCCCAGAGCGGGCATGGTGAGCATGACCAGCGCATTCGACACACCAAGCGCCAGTGTCCAGGCAAAAGTGGCCCATGGCGCTCCATCCGCCACCGAGCCCACAAAGTAGGTGGCAAACACCGCCGTGAGCACCACCGTGGTGTAGCCCGAGTTGGCGAAGTCGTACATGGCCCAACCGAGCACCTCGCGCTTGCGCACGCCAGGGTTGAGAACTTCGGTACTGAACATCGCCATGGTCTCTCCGGACCGGCGTGCATCACCGGCTCGCGCGCAGTCTAGCGCGCTGTGATGACTCGGCGGACGATGCGGGGTTTCAGTGCAGGTGGCGTGGCTTGCGCCCGCCGCCATGGCCAGGGGAGCCACCGTGACCGCGCGGTGGCTTGCCCAAGTGCATGGAACTCACCAGCGCGTCAAAGCGCTGGGTGAACAACTGGTCGATCGCACCCACCACCCCACTGAGCTCGCTGGCATCGAAATGGCGCTCCATGATGTGTACAACGTCTTGCACCAACAGATCGCGTTGCACCTGCAGAATGGCAGCGGGTGTGGGCCCGACAAAACACATCATGAAGTCGTCACGCGCTTCGGCATCCTCACCGGCCTCCGGTGCCTCGTCCTCGTCCTCGTCGTACTCCGTGTCGTAGAACGAGACTTCCAACGGCGCTCCCACAGAGGCAAGTTCGTTCAGCCCCATGCAGGTTTCTTCCATCACCTGTCGAAAGTCGTCGTCGCCTGGGACCGTCCAACAGATGTTGAGCACATGGGCCTCGGCGTCGAAACGGATGCCTGGCTCGTCTTCGTAAGCACTTGCGGCAGCTGCCGCCAGCGACCGCGCGCCAGCGTATTGCCACAGCGGCTTGAGCGCGTCTTGGATTTGGGCGAATACGACATCGTCACGCAGCCGCACGTCGCCATGCACATGGATTTCGAAGGGGGCGTTGTATCGGGTCATGAAAGTCACTGTACCGTTGAAGGCAAAAAACGCCTAGTGTGGGCTGGTGCCTCGAGCCGGGGTCGAACCGGCACGCCCCCTTGCGGGTGAGCGGCGGATTTTAAGTCCGCTGTGTCTACCAATTTCACCATCGAGGCGCAAACAGATTGTGGCAGGTCGCGCAGTGTCCACAGCACAGACGTCTTGAATGCAAATGCCCCGCACGAGGCGGGGCATCAAAATACTGGAGGCGCGACCCGGAGTCGAACCGGGCTGGACGGATTTGCAATCCGTTGCATAACCGCTTTGCTATCGCGCCACTTGCAAGTGGTTGTAGAACCCCTCACCGACCTACCGACAAAAAAGGGAAGCTGCGCTTCCCTTTTTTAAACTGGAGCGGGAAACGAGACTCGAACTCGCGACCTCAACCTTGGCAAGGTTGCGCTCTACCAACTGAGCTATTCCCGCATAATTTCAACGTTTTGGTGTGTTCGTCGAAGTCTCAAATTATAGCCTAAAAAATCGGGCTCTTTAAGATGCCCAAAAAATTTTTAGGCTCAGTGCTTCACTGTGTCGGCGACACGCGCTGGCGTGCTCACAGCGGCAGCGGCCACTTGCGCAGCCACTTCCTCTTCAGTCAGAGGCACAGGCTGACGCTCCAGCGCGATAGCCAGCACCTTGTCAATCCATTTCACCGGCACGATCTCGAGGCCCAGCTTCACGTTATCGGGAATCTCGGCAAGATCTTTGGCGTTTTCTTCCGGGATGATCACCGTCTTGATGCCACCGCGCAGGGCGGCCAACAATTTTTCCTTCAGGCCACCAATGCCGGTGACTTCACCGCGCAAGGTGATCTCGCCGGTCATTGCCACATCGGCACGGACCGGAATGCCGGTCAAGGCAGACACGAGTGCAGTAGTCATGGCCGCCCCCGCGCTCGGGCCATCCTTGGGGGTGGCGCCATCGGGCACGTGAATGTGAATGTCGCGCTTATCGAACTGCTCATCCTTGATACCCAACGCACGTGCCCGACTGCGCACCACGGTGCGTGCGGCCTCGACCGACTCCTTCATCACGTCACCGAGCGAGCCGGTGCGGGTGATCACGCCCTTGCCGGGCATGATCGCCACCTCAATGGTCAGCAGATCGCCCCCCACCTCGGTCCAGGCCAAGCCCACCACCTGCCCCACCTGGTTCTGCGCTTCGGCACGGCCGTAGCTGTACTTGCGCACGCCCAGAAACTCGCTCAGATTGCTCTCATCGACCACAACCATAGGCGTGTATTTTTTGAGCAGCAGCCCTTTGACCACCTTGCGACAGATCTTCGAGAGCTCACGCTCCAGCGAGCGCACGCCAGCCTCACGCGTGTGGTATCGCACGATGTCACGCACCGCAGACTCTTTCACCTCCAACTCACCGTCCTGGATCCCGTTGTTCTTCAGTTGCTTGGGCAGCAGGTAGCGAATCGCGATATTGGTCTTCTCGTCTTCGGTGTAGCCCGACAGGCGAATCACCTCCATCCGGTCAAGCAGTGCCGGCGGAATGTTCATCGAGTTTGAAGTGGCAATGAACATCACGTCGGACAGATCAAAATCCACCTCGACATAGTGATCACCAAAGGTGTGGTTTTGCTCGGGATCAAGTACCTCCAGCAAGGCACTGGACGGATCGCCTCGGAAGTCGGTACCGAGCTTATCGATCTCATCAAGCAGGAACAGCGGGTTGCGGGTACCGACCTTGGACAGGCTCTGCAACACCTTGCCCGGCATGGCGCCAATATAGGTGCGGCGGTGACCACGAATTTCGGCCTCATCGCGCATGCCGCCCAGCGCCATGCGCACGTACTTGCGCCCCGTGGCCTTGGCCACCGACTGGCCAAGCGAGGTTTTGCCCACACCGGGCGGGCCCACCAGACAGAGAATGGGCGCCTTGACCTTGTCCACTCGCTGCTGCACCGCGAGATATTCGAGGATGCGATCCTTGACCTTTTCCAGACCGTAATGGTCTTCGTTCAGCACGGTTTCAGCGTAGGTCAAATCGTGCTTGATCTTGGTCTTTTTGCTCCAGGGCAAGGCCACCAGGGCATCGATGTAGTTGCGCACCACCGTGGCCTCAGCCGACATGGGTGACATCAGCTTGAGCTTCTTGAACTCGGCATCGGCCTTCTTGCGCGCCTCAGCCGGCATGCGGGCGGCTTTGATCTTTTTTTCGATCTCTTCGATATCAGCGCCCTCTTCGCCTTCACCAAGTTCCTTTTGGATCGCTTTGACCTGCTCGTTCAGATAGAAGTCGCGCTGATTTTTTTCCATCTGCCGCTTGACCCGGCCACGGATTTTCTTATCGACATTGAGGATATCGACCTCACGCTCCAGTTGCTCAAACAGGTTCTCCAGCCGCTTGTTGACAGGATCCAGATCCAGCACCACCTGCTTGGACTCAAGCTTGAGCGGCAAGTGAGCAGCGATGGTGTCGGCTAAGCGGCCTGGGTCGTCGATACTGGAGATCGAGGTGAGGATCTCCGAAGGAATTTTCTTGTTTAGCTTCACGTACTGGTCGAACTGCTGCATCACCGCTCGGCGCAGCGCCTCGATTTCGGTGGATGCCAGCTCGGCCCGCTCGACTGCCGGATCCACCGGCGTGACCGTGGCCACGAAGTGGTTCTCGCCCTCGGCAATGGACAGCACCTTGGCGCGCTGCACGCCTTCCACCAGCACCTTCACCGTTCCATCGGGTAGCTTGAGCATTTGCAAAATGGTGGCGATACAACCCATCTCGAACATGTCGTCGGTCGACGGCTCGTCTTTGGCTGCCGCCTTCTGGGCTACCAGCATGATGCGGCGCTCCGCCTCCATCGCCGACTCCAGGGCTTTGATACTTTTGGGGCGGCCCACGAACAGCGGGATCACCATGTGCGGGAACACCACCACATCGCGCAGCGGCAACAGTGGCAGATCGACAGGGGTGCTCGGCAGGGGCGTTTGTCCGGACATTTCTCAACCTCAACAAATGAGCAGATGGGGTTGATGCGGGCGATAGAAATCGGACGCATCGTCAAAATCGATCAGGAGCGCCCGCGAACGGGCCGCTACCTGAGTTGGTTTCAGGCCTGTTTGGCCGACTCGCGGTAGACCAACAAGGGCGGCTTGTTCTCGTCGATGGTGGACTCGTCCACCACCACACTTTCCACATTGTTCAAACCTGGCAAATCGAACATGGTGTCGATCAGCGCGCTTTCGAGAATCGAGCGCAGACCTCGCGCACCAGTCTTGCGTGCCACTGCCTTGCGAGCGATCGCTTTCAGCGCAGCCGGCCGCACCTCAAGCTCGGCGCCCTCCATGGACAGCAGGCGCGCGAACTGTTTGACCACCGCATTTTTAGGCTCGGTCAGGATCTTGACCAAAGCATCTTCGCTGAGCTCCGACAGGGCAGCAATCACAGGGACACGGCCCACAAGTTCGGGAATCAGACCAAACTTGATCAGGTCTTCAGGTTCAATTTCCTTGAACGCATCGGTCAGGCTGCGCTGTTTCTTACTCTTGACCGCCGCGCTGAACCCCATGCCCGATGCCTCGGTGCGGTTCTCGATGATCTTCTCAAGACCTGAAAACGCACCGCCGCAGATGAACAGGATGTTGGTGGTATCGACCTGCAAGAAGTCTTGATTCGGGTGTTTGCGCCCACCTTGCGGCGGCACGCTGGCCATCGTGCCTTCGATCAGCTTGAGCAACGCCTGCTGCACGCCTTCGCCAGACACGTCGCGGGTGATCGACGGGTTGTCCGACTTGCGGGTGATCTTGTCGATCTCGTCGATATAGACGATGCCTTGCTGCGCGCGTTCAACGTCGTAGTTACAACTTTGAAGCAGCTTGGAGACGATGTTTTCCACGTCTTCGCCCACGTAGCCGGCTTCGGTCAGTGTGGTGGCATCGGCCATGACAAACGGCACGTTGAGCATGCGGGCCATGGTCTGCGCGAGCAGGGTCTTGCCAGAGCCAGTGGGACCCAGCAGCAAGATGTTGCTCTTGGCCAGTTCCACCTCCTCTTTGCGCGAGGTCTGCTTGTGGCGCAGCCGTTTGTAGTGGTTGTAAACCGCCACCGCCAAGGTTCGCTTGGCGTTTTCCTGCCCGATCACATAGCTGTCGAGATTGCCCTTGATCTCGGCGGGCGTTGGCAGCCGGTCACCCGATGGTTTGACGGTCTCCAAGCCAGGCAATTCATCGCGAATGATGTCGTTGCAAAGCTGGATGCATTCGTCGCAGATGAACACTGAGGGACCGGCGATCAGCTTCTTGACCTCGTGCTGACTTTTGCCACAGAAGGAGCAGTAGAGTGCTTTTT
>JBLIJY010000050.1:0-10395 GCA_047636095.1 Hydrogenophaga sp.
ATCAGCACGCAACTCTCGGCGCTGGAAGGCCGCTTGGGCTACCGCCTGTGCGAGCGCGGCCGAGCGGGGTTTAGGCTGACGCCCAAGGGGGTGCGCTTTATCGAACTGGCCCGCCAGCTGCTCGCCCGTGTCAACGAATTTGCGGCCCATGCCCGGCACATGGACCGACAGCTTGTCGGATCGGTGCACATCGGGCTGATCGGCCATTTGCCCATGGCAGAGATCGCGCGCATCGGCGAGGCCATCGCGCGTTTTCGCCAGCGCAGCGAGTCGGTGCGTTTCACGGTGTCGGTGCGCGCGCCCAACGAGCTGGAGGAACAGCTGCTGGCCGACGAACTGCAACTGGCCATCGGCTATTTCTGGCACCGAGTGCCTCAGCTCGACTACACACCCTTGTTCACCGAGCGGCAGTTTGCGTATTGCGGGCGTGCCCACGCCCTGTTCGGTCGCGCCGATCGGGTCACCGCAGCCGAGGCAGCCGCCGAAGAATGGGCTTGGCGCGGCTACCCGGTGCCCGAGGCGATGGCTGCCATCGCGCCCTCGCGCGTCACGGCGGTGGCCGACAACATGGAAGCCGTGGCCATGCTCATCCTCTCCGGGCGTCACCTGGGCTTTCTGCCGGGCCATTTCGCCGAACCCTATGTCGCGCTTGGCCTGCTCGCGCCGCTGGTGCCTGAGCAGTTGCACTACGACGCGACTTTTCACTTGGTCAACCGCAGCCGCAAGGCGCAGGACGGTATTCTCACGGCGTTGCTGGAAGATATGCGCTCAGCCTACGCCAGTGGCGGCGCGCTGGCCACTGGCTGAGCGTATCGGCAGGGGCATCGGGGCGGGTTGTCCATGGTTGCAAGGGGTTGCAATGCCGCGCAGCATCTGTCCTCGCGGAACCCCACCTCACGGCGGTACCACCTCCAACGCCAGAAACTGCGTGGTCTGCAACCGGGAAAAGTTGTTGTCTGACACCAAGACCAGGCTGCGGTTGCCATTGGCCAGCACCGGGCCCCACGCAATCGCTTCGATGTTGTCAAGCTGCAGGCTGTTGAGCGCAATGGGCAGCGCCAGCAACAGCTGGCGCGACATGGGCTGGAACGCCGCCCCAGGCAGACTTTTGATCTGACTGACATCGGTGGTGGCGGCTTCGATGCGGGTCAGCACCAGGCGCACGGTGACGCCTTCGCCTGGCACATAGGCGCGTTCCACCGCGATGAAGCTGTCTTCGCTCACCGCCAGCAGGTCGGTCAGGCCGTTCTCGGCCCGGCTGACCGCCGCCCTGCCCTCGCCTGATGAGCGGCGCAGGGGAGTCGGCGCCAGCGCATAAGCGTGCTGGGCCACGGGTGTGCCGCTCACGGGGTCGAGCTTGATCACGCGTAACCAGCTGCCAGCCTCAAGCGTCGCGACCGGGCCATCGTCGATCAGCGCTTGCTCATTGGCCACAAACAGCGCACCACTGGGCGTGATGGCGAGCGACTCGAACACCTTGTTGTTGCGCGCGCCGGTGGTGCGGTTGTCGGCGTAGTCGAAGGCTTTGGGCAGCTCGAATGAGCGCACCCAGCGGCCATCGGTGCGGAACTCGCGCACAAAAGGCGGGTGGCGACGAGCGGGGTCTGCGCTCCACTGGCCTTCGCTGGCGATGAGCAGCTGGCCTGCGGCTGTGAGGCGAATGGCTTCAGGGTCGGCGGTGCGGGCTGGCAGCGGCTGGCCATCGGGGGCGAGCAGCTTCACCATTTGCTCGATGTGCACGGCGTGCAGGCCGCGCTGGTCCAGTTCGATACGCAGCGCGTACAGGCGCGGTGTTTCGCGGTCGTCGGAGAGGGCCCAGTAGGTGCCATCGGGCGCGCGGTCCAGCCCCGAAATACCACCGAATTCTGTGCCCTCGAACAAGGTGCCGGTAGGCAAGGTGAAACTGCCAATCCAGCGCAGGCTGGCGATGCGCTCGGGCGCTGGCGCTGGCTCTCGCGTGGCCACAGGCTGTGCCGGCGCTTGGAGTGGCAGACTCGCCAGAGCAGCGAGGGCAAGACCAGCGAGACGTTGCCTCCATCGGGATTGGGTGTTCACAAGCAGCATGGCGAAGAATTAGAGCAGAGCCAGCGCCCCACGCCCAAGGGCTGGTGTCCAATTGCCCCATGACCACGCCGAACGCCCTCCCCCCCGCCATTGACCAGCGCCTGATCGAACTGGAAATCAAGGCCAGCTACGCCGACGATCTGCTGGACGTACTCAACGCTCAGGTGGCACGGCAGCAAGAGCAGATCGAGCTGCTGATGCGCGAGGTGATCCGCTTGCGCGAGCAAAGCGACGCGGGGGCGGGCGTGACAACGCTGCCCAGCGCGCGCGACGAGTTGCCGCCGCACTACTGACCCGCCACGAACCGCGCCCCAGCCTCAGAGCCCGGCTTGTGCATCCCCCTCAGGCCGCACCGCTGGCCCGGCTTGGGCCAGCGACATCCACACATGAAACGGCAGCTGCTGGACCGCGCGACGCGGCGCTTCGCGCGCCACCACGAGCGCAGTTCCCTCCACTTGCAACACACCGCACTCGGGCGGCACCTCTTGCGGCTGCGCGATGGGACGGCCCTTGGCGTCCACGCCCAGCACGTACCAGCAGGCACCGGCCATGGCGAGGTAGGCCGCGCGTTTGGCTGGCCGCTTCAGATCACCCAACAGGTCAGCGCGGCTGACCTTGATCTCGTGCACCACCGGCTCCAGGTAGGCCTCGACCGAGCTGCGGCGAATGGAAAACACATCGGGCATGGCCACGCACCAGCGGTGATCGGGCGCGGGCACCGCGTCTTCGTCGAACAGATTGCCGGGCGCTCCAGGATCGCTGGCGCCAGGGGTCGGGCTGGCAGACCCCGCGTTCGGTGCGTTGGGCAGCGGCACACGCAGCGTCAACCCCCGCCACGCGAGCCGTCCAGAGTGGCCCAGGTTCTCGGCCACGCGCTCCACCAACGCCTCGTGCGGCGAGCGCGCGGCCCGGTTGCCCGCGTGGGCTTGGGCGAGTGCCTGAATGCCAGCGTCGGTCAGGCGCAGCGTCTCGTGGCCCTCGGTCGAGCAGCGCCGTTCCAGCAGACCGGCAGCGAGCAGATCCACCTCCAGCGGGTCGGCGCTGGGCCAGCCGGCCGAGCGGTAAACCTCGCGCAGGCGCTGCTTGTGGCGGCGGGACAATGGGGACGCAAGGGCAGGCAGGATCGAAGACATCAGCTGACTCTATATTCAGTCGCCTCGGCGCTCCAGGCTGCACCACGTGATTGACGATTCCCCTGCCCCTCTGATTGGCGACACCGACCCACAGACACCACTGGGCCCAGTGGCGGTGCGCGTGTTGTGCGACTTCTCCGCCCGCAGCGGCGATCTCGATCTGCGCTTCACCCCCTCGCCCAGCGGTGCTGAAGGCGTGGCAGGGCACCAGGCGGTGACCAGCCGCCGCGCAGCCGGCTACCAGCGCGAAGTGCCGCTGTCCACCGTCTGCCAGGGTCTGCGGGTACAGGGCCGCGCCGACGGCTGGGACGCGGCCGCCGGGCGGCTGGAAGAGATCAAGACCCACCGCGGCGACGCGGCGCTGATCACACCCAACCGGCGCGCGCTGCACTGGGCGCAGGCCAAGGTGTACGGCGCCCTGCTGTGCGAGCAGCTCGGCCTGCCCGGGCTCACCATCGCGCTCGTCTACTTCAACATCGACACCGGCACCGAGACACCGCTGGCCGAATGGCACGGCGCCGACGCGCTGCGCGAGCATCTGTACGCTCTGTGCGCCGACTACCGCGCCTGGGCATTGCAAGAGCGCGCCCACCGCACCGCGCGCGATGTGGCGCTGACTGCGCTGCGCTTTCCGTTCGCTGACTTTCGCCCCGGCCAGCGACCCCTCGCCGAGGCGGTGTACCGAAGCCACAAGGCGGGCCGCGTGCTGCTGGCGCAAGCACCCACCGGCCTGGGCAAGACCGTGGCCACGCTGTTTGCCGCGCTGCGCGCCGCGCCCGAACAGCGCACCGACAAACTTTTCTACCTCACCGCGCGCACCACCGGGCGCCAACTGGCACTCGACGCACTGCAGCGCCTGCGCGCACCTTCGCCAGAGCATTTGCCGCTGCGAGTGATTGAGCGCGTAGCGCGCGACAAGGCCTGCGAACACCCCGACAAGGCCTGCCACGGCGAATCCTGCCCGCTGGCGCAGGGCTTTTACGACCGCTTGCCCGCCGCTCGCGAAGAAGCCGCAAGGGCGCAATGGCTGGACCAGGCCGCGTTGCGCGACATCGCGCTGACGCACAGCGTCTGCCCCTACCACCTCGGCCAGGAAATGCTGCGCTGGAGCGACGTGGCCGTGGGCGACTACAACCACTTCTTCGATCTCGGCGCGCACTGGTTCGCCCACACCGAAGAACAGGGCTGGCGCGTGGCGCTGCTGGTGGACGAAGCGCACAACCTGGTCGAGCGCGCGCGCAGCATGCACAGCGCCGCGCTCGATCCAGCGACCTTCCAAACGCTGCGGCGCGAAGCACCGTCGGGGCTCAAGAAGTCGCTCGATGCGGTCAACCGCCGTTGGAACGCGCTCGCCAGCGAGCAGCAGGGTGAGCACACCGTGTTGCCCGAGCCACCCGCTGCGCTCATGGAGGCGCTGCAAAAAGCCTGCACCGCCATCACCGACCACCTCGCACAACACCCACAGGATGCAGCCGATGGCCCGCTGCAACGCTGGTTTTTCGAGGCATTGCATTTCCAGCGCATCGCTGAGGGCTTTGGTGACCATTCGCTGTGCGACCTCACCACACGCGACAGCCCCACCGAGCCCGGCACCCGGCGCACCGGCGTCAGCCAGCCGCGCCTGTCCATCCGCTGCCTGGTGCCCGCGCCACGGCTCAAAGACCGCTGGGCCGCCGCGCACGGCGCCACGCTGTTCTCGGCCACGCTCGCCCCCATGGACGCGCTGGCCGATCTGCTCGGCCTCCCCGAGAACGCGCTGCGCATCGACGTGCCTTCGCCCTTTTCCAGCCAGCAGCTCAAGGTCCAAGTAGCCACCCACATCTCCACCCGCTGGATGGACCGCGCAGCCTCGCTCACGCCGATGGCACAGCTCATGGCGCAGCAACTCGAAGCCGAGCCGGGCAACTACCTCGCGTTCTTCAGCAGCTTCGACTACTTGCAGCAAGCGCTGGAGCGGCTGCGCGCGCTGCACCCCGAGGTCACGCTCTGGGCACAGTCGCGCGGCATGAGCGAGCCCGAGCGCGCGGCCTTCATCGCGCGTTTCACCGAAGGCGGTGAGGGCATCGGCTTTGCGGTGCTGGGTGGCGCCTTTGGTGAGGGCATCGACCTCCCCGGGCGCCGGCTCATCGGCGCTTTTGTGGCCACGCTGGGTATGCCGCAGGTGAACCCGGTCAACGAGCGGCTGCGCGTGCGGCTGCAAGCCTGGTTCGGCCAAGGCTTTGAGTACGCCTACCTCTACCCCGGCCTGCAAAAAGTGGCGCAGGCCGCCGGCCGCGTGATCCGCAGCGAGGCCGACCGCGGCACCGTCTGGCTGCTCGACGACCGATTCGCCAGCCCCCAGGTGCGCCAGCACCTGCCGGCTTGGTGGGGGCTGGGCGGACCGTCAAGCATCTGACAGAGGGGAATGCCTTTCTTTGGTCTGACGCAGGCAAGCTCACCGAGCACCCATCGGGCAAAATCCCACCGGCAGAAGCTGGGGCAAATTGCGATCGGCAACTCGCCAGTCAAACCTCCATGGTGGGGGCATGACTTGAACCAACCGGCCACCACGATTCCCAGGGCGGTTCACATTGCCCGATGTTGTCGCCCGTTGCGAGGGTGGGAACTGGCTCTACCTCATCGACGCCGTGACCACCGCCAAGCAGATAACCGAGCTGCGAAGGAAAGCCTTGCTGCACGCAGCTTCAACCTGTAGCGCCGACATTATCTTGGTGACCGCCTTCCCAGATCGGTCGATTTACCGCAAGTTCGCGCATGCAATTGCCTGGGAAACCGAGGTCTGGATCGCCGATGCGCCCGAGCACATGATCCACTTCAATGGCGACAAGTTTTTGGGCCCCTACAAACAAAAAACGGGCTGACAGCGGGTTCATCTCGCGGTCTCGCGGCTGTCTGCCCTCAGCGGTAACTGGCCAGATGAATGCTGGTCTCGGTGCCGCGAATCCCGCTGATCAGGCGCACGCGTTCCAGCACCTGCGAAAGCGCTTGCATCGAGCCCACCTCGATCTCGGCCAGCAGGTCCCAGCGGCCGTTGGTGTCGTGCAGCGCTGACACGCCGGGTTCGCCCAACAGGCTGGCGATCACGCGCCGCGTCTGGTTGCCTTCCACCTCCACCGCCATCCAGGCGCGGATGCGCTCGGTTTGGGCTTCGGGTTTGAGGCGCACGGTGTAGCCCACGATCACCTGCTGGTCTTCCAGCTTGCGCAGCCGGTTGGTGACGGTGCCTCGCGACACCTGAAGCCGGTGGGCCAGATCGGCCACCGACAGGCGAGCGTTCTGCCGCAGTTGGGCAATCAGCTGCTGATCGATGTCGTCCATGACATTTCGGTATTTATGTCTGTCATTTTGATAATTTATCAATCAATTTGCTACATTTTTACCAATTTTCATTGGCACAGGGAGTCCGCACACTAAGGTCATCCACAGAAACACCGCCAAGCCACACCATGAAACACCACGACCTCAACCAATTCATCGATCACGGCACCCTGTACCTCAGCGCGCCCGAGGCCGCCGAGCTGGTGCGCCGCAAGGGCCTGGCGAACTGCCTTTCTGCCATTGCGGCCAACATCGACGCCGACTTCCAGCGCTGGCGCGATTTCGACAAGACAGCGCGCGTGGCCAACCATTCGCAACACGGCGTGATCGAGCTCATGCCGGTGTCCGATGACCACCGCTACGCCTTCAAATACGTCAACGGTCACCCCGGCAACACCCGAGCGGGGATGTCAACCGTGATGGCCTTCGGTGTCTACGCCGATGTGGACACCGGCGCGCCGCTGCTGCTGAGCGAGCTCACGCTGACCACCGCGCTGCGCACCGCCGCCATGTCGGCCCTGGCCGCGAAAAAGCTGGCCCGGCCGGAAAGCCGTGTGATGGCGCTGATCGGCAACGGCGCGCAAAGCGAGTTCCAGGCGCTGGCATTCAAGCACTTGGTGGGCATCACCGAGGTTCGCCTGTTCGATGTGGACCCGCAGGCCACCGCCAAGCTGGTGGCCAATTTGCAGGGTCACGATCTGACTGTGACAGTCTGCGCGAGCACCGCTGAGGCTGTGCGCGGGGCCGACATCGTCACCACGGTCACCGCCGACAAGACGCTCGCCACCATTCTCACGCCCGAGATGATCGAGCCTGGCATGCACCTGAACGCCGTGGGCGGCGACTGTCCGGGCAAGACCGAGCTACACGGCGACATCCTGGACACGGCCAGTGTGTTTGTGGAATACGAGCCGCAATCGCGCATTGAAGGCGAGATACAGCACAAGGCGGCGGACTTCAAAGTGACCGAGTTCTAGCGGGTGCTGCGCGGCGAACAGCCGGGGCGGCGCTCGGCCGATGAGGTGACGGTGTTCGATTCGGTGGGCTTTGCGCTGGAAGATTTTTCTGCGCTGCGCTTCATGCTGGCCACCGCGACCGAACTCGGCCTGGGTGAGCGCATCGAGTTGATCCCGCAGCTTGACGACCCTAAAAACCTGTTCGCCCTGCTCGCTTTGCCACCTGCTCCCGTGCAACGAGCCAAGTCCTTGGAAATCGTGATGCAGGGCTGACTGGCCTCTTGGCCAGTGTTCAGTAGGCGCCGAGTGGCAGTGGTGAAATCAGCACCTGATCGATGCGTCGCCCTTCAAGCGCCAGCACCTCGAAACGCCATCCCGCGCACTCCACCGATTGCGACAGCGAAAGCAGCTCACCAGCCACCGCCTGCATCAAACCGGCCACCGTGTTGTAACGGCCTCGGTCTTCATCGGGCAGTTCGTCGATCGCGAAACGCGACTTGAGTTCGGCCACCGGCATGGCGCCATCGACCAACCAGGAACCGTTTTCTTTCGGAATCGCCCAGGCATCCACCGGCTCCTCGGGCGAGAGCTCGCCGGTGATGGCCTCGAACAGGTCCAGCGGCGTGAGCAGACCCTGCACCACGCCGTACTCGTCGACCACAAACACCATGCGGGTGGAGCGGATGCGAAACTGCTCCAGCAGTTCCATGCCGGTCAGCGTCTCGGGCACGAAGACAGCGGATTTGACGTGTTGACCGATGGCGTCGGTCACGCCTTGCGACTGCAAAGAGAGCATATGCGGCAGGTGAATGACACCGACCACATCGTCCAGGCTGCTGCGACACACCGGGTACCAGGAGTGGCCGGTGGTCCAAGCCTTCTGAATCGCAGCGTCAAGCGGGTCTTGCGCGTCGAGCCACTCGATGTCGCTGTGCGGCACCATGATCGAGGTGAGCTGGCGGTCGTCGAGCAGGAACACATTGCGCACCATCTGGTGCTCGTGTTCTTCGATCAGGCCAGCGTCCACGCTCTGCTCCAGATGGGCCTGCAACTCGGCCTCGGTCACATCCTTGCTCGCGCTCAAAGGGATGCGCAACAGGCGCAGCACGAGGTTGGTCGACGCCTCCAGCAACCAGACAAAAGGCCGGGCCCCGGTGGCCAGCAAGAGCACCGGCCGCGCCATGAAACGCGCAATGGATTCGGGTGCGCTTTGCCCGATCCGCTTGGACACCAGTTCGCCGAACACGATGGTGATGTAGGTCACTCCAATCACCACCACCGCTGTGCCGAGCGCACTGGCCAGGGCAGGCGCCATGCCCCAACGTTCGAAGGTACCGCTCAGACCGCCGCCGAAAGCGCTCTCGCCCACAATGCCGTTGAGCAAGGCAATCGTGGTGTTGCCCATCTGGATGGTGGAGAAAAACTGGGTCGGGTTGTCCAGCAGCTGCAGCACGGCGCGGGAACCCCGATCTCCGCCCTGGGCCAGTGTTTCCAGCCGAACGCGCCGGCTAGACACCACCGCCATCTCAGTCATTGAAAAGACGCCGCTCAGGAACGTCAGGAAGGCGATTAGCAGTATGTCCATAATTTGTGGATGGCACTTTACCTGATTGGCGATCTACAAGGCTGCAACGAGCCCCTGGGCCGCTTGCTCGACACCGTGGATTTCTCGCCCAGCCGCGACACGCTTTACCTGCTCGGCGACTTGGTCAACCGAGGCCCCGATTCGCTGGGCGTGCTGCGCCGCTTGATGGCACTCGGCGGCGCAGCGCACTGCCTGCTGGGCAACCACGATCTGCACCTGCTGGCGACCGCGCACGGTGTGCGCAAGCCGCACCGCAGCGACACCCTGGGCGACATCCTGCGTGCCACCGACCGCAGCGCCCTGCTCGACTGGCTGCGCCAGCGCCCGATGGCGCTTCAGTCTCATGGCTGGCTGATGGTGCACGCCGGCGTGTTGCCCAGCTGGGACGCGGCGCAGACGATGGCGCTGGCGGGCGAGGTCGAAGCGGTGCTGCGCGGACCTGGCTGGGTAGCGTTTCTGCAAGGCATGTACGGCGATCAACCCGATCGCTGGCGCGATGAACTGGCAGGCGTTGAGCGCCTGCGCGTGATCGTCAACGCGCTGACCCGGCTGCGCTTTTGTTCGGCCCAAGGCCAGATGGAGTTCGCTACCAAAAATGCCGCCGCCGACGCGCCGCCCGGTTTCATGCCCTGGTTCGATGTAGCGGGGCGGCGCACCGCTGGCACGCCGGTGGCGTTTGGGCACTGGTCCACCTTGAAGCGGGTGGTCCGCGGCGACGTGTTGCCGCTGGACACCGGCTGCGTCTGGGGCGGCTGCCTCACCGCCGCGCGGCTGCTGGACGAACACGGCGCGGTGGAGCGCATCAGCGTGGATTGCCCGCAGGCGCAAGCGCCAGGCTGACGTTCACTGCGCCACTGCGCGATCACTTTCGCGCTTAAGGGTGCGAGCACCCCAGGTGCAGAGAGTCAGGAGTCTGTTTCCACTGGCGCCTCAGCGCGCTTGAACAGCGCCGGTACCTTCTTGCGCGTCCTGATGTTGGGCGACGTGCTGCGTGCGGCCGGGCGCTGCGCACTTTCCCAGGCCGGGGGTTGGTCTGTGGCGGGCGCTGGCTCATAGGGCTTGTCGAACAGCGGGTCGGCACTGACTCGCGGCGCGCGAAATGGTGCCCGGGCGCTTGGCGAACGCTCGCGTTCACTCCGGTGCTCACGGCTCGGGCGCTCGTCTTGTTGCCACACGCGCTGGCCATCGTTGAAGTGTCCAGCCGGGCGGCGGTCGGCTTCCAGCTCCAGCGCTTCGAGCTCGATTTTTTTGCCTAACAACTTTTCCAGATCCCCGATCAGGCGCGTGTCGCGCGCGCTCACGAACGACACCGCCAAGCCAGAGGCGCCCGCACGGCCGG
>JBLIJY010000051.1:0-10362 GCA_047636095.1 Hydrogenophaga sp.
TGCCTTGTTCCACGCTGTGCGCGACCGCATGATGCACCGCTGGCGCGAGACCCTGGCCAGCGCGCAAGACCAAGATGCCAAGCGCGTGTACTACCTCTCGATGGAGTTCCTGACCGGGCGCGCACTCACCAACGCCTTGCTCTCGGTGGGCATCCTCGACGACGCCCGTACCGCCTGCACACAACTGGGTGTGGACTTTGACGCGTTGATCGACCTGGAGACCGACGCCGGCCTGGGCAACGGCGGCCTGGGGCGGCTGGCGGCTTGCTTCCTCGACGCCATGGCCACGGTGGGCATTCCCGGCATGGGCTACGGCATCCGCTACGACTACGGTATGTTCGCGCAGCGCATCGTCGACGGCCGCCAGGTCGAAGAGCCCGACTACTGGCTGGTCAACGGCAACCCCTGGGAATTCATGCGCCCCGAATTCAGCTACACGGTGCAGTTCGGTGGGCGCCTGGTGCAAGCCAGCGAGCAGGTGCGCTGGGTCGAGACCGACGACGTGATCGCCACCGCTTACGACACCGGCGTGCCCGGCCATGAACTCAGCAGCGTGGCCACCATGCGCCTTTGGAGCGCGCGCGCCACCAGCGGCATCAACCTCGACGCCTTCAACAAAGGCGACTACATGCGCGCGGTGGAGGCCAAGAACGAGTCGGAAAACGTCTCGCGCGTGCTCTACCCCGACGACAGCACCGAGCACGGCAAGGAGCTGCGCCTGCGCCAGGAGTATTTCTTCGTCAGCGCCTCGCTGCAAGACATCGTGCGGCGTTTCAAGAAGCACCAGGGCAACTTCGAGATCTTCGCCGACCGCGTGGCGATCCACCTGAACGACACGCACCCCGCGCTGGCCGTACCCGAGCTCATGCGCCTGCTGGTCGACGAGCAGGGCCTGGAGTGGGACGTGGCCTGGGGCATCTGCCAAAAGGTCTTCAGCTACACCAATCACACGCTCATGCAGGAGGCGCTGGAGACCTGGCCGGTGGAGCTGATGGGCCGCTTGCTACCACGCCACCTGCGCATCATTTACGACCTGAACGCCATCTTCCTGGCCGAGGTGCACGAACGCTTTCCCGGCGAGAACGACCTGCTGCGCCGCGTGTCACTCATCGACGAGCGCGGCCAGCGCCGCGTGCGCATGGCCTACCTCTCGGTGCTGGCCAGCCACAAGGTCAACGGCGTCTCCGCCCTGCACAGCCAGCTCATGGTGCAGACCATCTTTGCCGATTTTGCGCGCCTCTACCCCGAGCGGTTCACCAACAAAACCAACGGCATCACTCCCCGGCGCTGGCTCTCGCAGGCCAACCGGCCCCTGGCCAGCCTGATCGATGCGCGCATCGGCACCACCTGGCGGCGCAACCTCGACGAACTTGAACAGCTGCGCCCGCTGGCCACCGACCCCGAATTCGTCACTGCCTTCCAGGCTGCCAAAGCACAGAACAAACGCCGGCTGACCGAGCGCATCGCCACGGAGACTGGCGTGATCGTGAACCCCGCCAGCCTGTTCGACGTGCAGATCAAGCGCATGCACGAGTACAAGCGCCAGTTGCTCAACGTGCTGCATGTGGTCACCCGCTACCAGCAGATCCTGGCGCACCCCAACGCAGACTGGGTGCCGCGCACGGTGGTGTTTGCAGGCAAGGCGGCCTCGGCCTACTACATGGCCAAACTGGTCATCAAGCTCATCAACGACGTGGCGCGTGTCGTCAACCACGACAAGCGCGTGGGCGACAGGCTCAAGGTGGTGTTCATTCCCAACTACCGCGTGTCGCTGGCCGAGGTGATCATTCCCGCCGCCGATCTGTCCGAGCAGATCTCCACCGCCGGCACCGAGGCCTCGGGCACCGGCAACATGAAGTTCGCGCTCAACGGCGCACTCACCATCGGCACCTGGGACGGCGCCAATATCGAAATCGCTGAGAACGTGGGACGAGAGCACATCTTCATCTTCGGCCACCGCACCGAGCAGGTGGCGGCACTGCGTGCCAGCGGCTACAACCCGCGCCGCTACTACGACCACAACTACGACCTGAAAACCGCCATCGACCGCATCGCCGAAGGCGCCTTCAGCCCCGAAGATCCCAGCCGTTTCCACGACATCACTCGCACGCTGCTGGAGTCCGACTATTACCTGCTGCTGGCCGACTACACCGACTATTTGGCCACGCAGCACAAGGTCGATGCGCTCTACCGCAACCCAGCCGAGTGGACACGCCACGCCATCATGAACGTGGCTGGCATGGGGGCCTTCTCGTCAGACCGCACCATCCGCGAATACGCCAGCGAGATCTGGAACGTGAAGCCGCTGTTCCCTTCCACTTGACTGGCATTGGGCTCGCTGACTGCCTCAGGGGAGCTTCTCCGCCTGATGGACTGGCGCGACCGATTCCGCAAATGTCCTCCGGGTCGGCTGCGCCGACCCTCCCCCTTGACTTCGCTGCGCCGGCCACACCAGTCCATCAGGCCGCCAGCAACAGTGCACGCCACCGTTGGCGCGCCTACTCCTCGTCAGAGCGCAACGCCGCTGCGATCCCGCGAGGACCTATAAGCAGAAGGTATCTCAACCCAGCGTCACGCGAGCAAACTTCCGCTTCCCCACCTGCACCACAAACGTCCCGGCAGGCAGCTTCAAGCCCTTGTCGCTGATCACCCCCCCATCGACCCGAACGCCAGCGCCCTCGATCAACCGGTTCGCCTCGCTGTTTGATGACGCCAGGCCCGCCGACTTCAGTACCGCCGCGATACCCAGCGGCGCGCCCGACAACGCCACCTCGGCAATCACATCTGGCACACCGCCGCGCGAACGGTTGATGAAATCTTGCTCAGCCAAATCGGCCGCCGCCGCGCTGTGAAAGCGCGTGGTGATCTCCTTGGCCAGCGCCACCTTCGCATCTTTCGGATTCGCGCCTTCTTCGATCGCCTTCTTGAGCGATTCGATGTGCGCCAGCGACTGGAACGACAACAGCGTGTACCAGCGCCACATCAGCGTGTCCGAAATGCTCAGCACCTTGGCGAACATGGTGTTGGCCGGCTCGCTGATACCGATGTAGTTGTTCTTGCTCTTGGACATTTTGTCCACACCGTCCAGCCCTTCGAGCAGCGGCATGGTCAGGATGCACTGCGGCTCCTGCCCATACTCAGCCTGCAAGTGGCGGCCCATGAGCAGGTTGAATTTCTGGTCGGTACCACCCAGCTCCAAATCGCTCTTGAGCGCCACCGAGTCGTAGCCCTGCATCAGCGGGTACAGGAACTCGTGCACGCTGATCGGCGTACCGGCCTTGAAGCGGTCGTGGAAATCGTTGCGCTCCATCATGCGCGCCACGGTGTACTTGGCCGCGAGCTGGATCATGCCCATGGAGCCCAGCGGCAAGCTCCATTCGCTGTTGTAACGAATCTCGGTCTTCGCAGGGTCCAGCACCAGACTGGCCTGCTTGTAGTACGTCTCGGCGTTGGCTTGGATCTGCTCCGTGGTCAGCGGGGGGCGCGTGTTGTTGCGCCCGGATGGGTCGCCGATCAGACTGGTGAAGTCCCCAATCAGAAAAATCACCTGGTGACCCAGGTTTTGCAACTGGCGCATCTTGTTGAGCACCACCGTGTGACCGATGTGGATGTCGGGCGCGGTCGGATCCAGGCCCAGCTTGATACGCAGCGGCACACCAGTGCGTTCGGATCGGGCCAGCTTTTTGGCCCAGTCGTCGCGAGGGAGCAACTCTTCGCAGCCGCGCAGCGTGGCCGCCATCGCCTCACGAACGCCGTCTGTCCATTCCAGCCCATTCGGGGCAGAAATCCCAGTACTTCCGATTGTTTTTTGGGCCTGACTCATGCGAGGAAATCCAGTTGAGTCACGCCTTGACCCGATAGAATGTTGGGCTATGACCGCGATTTTTATGGGTTAGAAGCCATTTTAGCGTGTGCTTGTTGCTTTTAAGCAACAAAATTACCTACCTACATCGCCGCTGCAGCCCCTCCCGCTGCCGCAAATACCCAAAATTTTCAGCGTGGCCTGTGCCCGCTATAGCCAGGACCCGGATTTTGACCCACGCTCTGATCGCATCGCTGTCTCGCATCGCCCAAGCCACCAGCCAGAGCCTGGCCCGCCACCCCCGCCGCATCATGGGCGGCCTGGGCGTGCTGCTTTTGGGCACCGGCGTGACCGCCTTTGGTATCGCGCCGCTTGCGCCCGATGCCGCTCAACTCCCCGTCACCCAGGTGGTGCAAACGCTCGACATCGTGCCCGCCATCGGGGACTTGCTCGCTGCCCCAGTGCCACTGACACTTTTTCGCAGCGACACGGTGCGCCGCGAAGACACAGCCCAGACGCTGCTTCAACGCCTGGGGGTGAGCGACCGCGAGGCCGAGACCTTTTTGCGCAGCCATCCGACCGCACGCCAGCTGTTGGCTGGACGCGCTGGCAAGCTGGTTCAGGCCGAGGCCAGCGACCGCGGTGATCTTCAACGCCTGACCGCGCGCTGGCTCAGCAGCGAAGAAGGCCAGTTCAACCGACTGGTGGTGGAACGCACAGCCGCCGGCCTGCAAGCGCGGACGGAGACCGACAGCTTGCAGGCGTCGAGCAAGCTGTCCAGTGGCACCATTCGCAGCTCGCTGTTCGCCGCCACCGATGCGGTGAATCTGCCCGATTCGGTGGCCGTTCAGGTGGCCGAAATTTTTGCCTCTGACATCGATTTCCGCCGCGATCTGCGCCAGGGCGACCGCTTCAGTGTGGTCTATGAAAGCCTGGAGGCTGATGGTGAAACCTTGCGCGCTGGGCGCGTGCTGAGTGCCGAATTCGTTAACAACGGCAAAACGCATGAAGCGGTTTGGTTTGGAGAAGACGGCAGCAAAGGTGCCTTCTACGGTTTCGACGGCCAGAGCTCTCGCCGGACTTTCCTGGCCTCACCACTGGAGTTCTCGCGCGTGAGCAGCGGCTACGGTATGCGCTTTCACCCGGTGCTCGGACGAAACAAGGCTCATTTGGGCGTGGACTACGCCGCCCCCACCGGCACACCAGTGCGCACCATCGCCGACGGTGTGGTGAGTTTCGCCGGCTGGCAGCGCGGGTATGGCAATGTGATCGAAGTCAGCCATCGCGACAACAAGTCCACCTTGTTTGCTCACCTGAGCCGAATCGATGTCAAAAAAGGCGCTCGCGTGGCGCAAGGCGACTTCATCGGCGCAGTGGGCTCGACTGGCATGTCGACCGGGCCTCACCTGCACTTCGAGTTCCGCGACAACGGCGTGCACCAAGACCCGCTGGCCATCGCTCGTCGGAGCGAAAACATCCCGATCAGCGCGGGATTGCGTGCGAAATTCGAAGCTGTGGCCCAAGTGCAGCGCCGCGAACTCAATGCAGCCGCCACCCTGCAGCAAGCCAGCGCCGAGTAAAGCGTCGCAGCGGGCCGAAAAAAAGGAGCCGAGAGGCTCCTTTTTTGTTGTGCAAATCTGGCTCAGGTGCTGAAGCTCGACCCGCAGCCGCAGGTACTTTCCGCGTTGGGGTTCTTGATCACGAACTGTGCTCCCTCCAAATCTTCCTTGTAGTCGATCTCGGCGCCCACCAAATACTGGTAACTCATGGCGTCGATCAGCAGGGAGACGCCGTTTTTGGACATCTCTGTGTCGTCTTCGTTCACCACCTCGTCGAAGGTGAATCCGTACTGGAAGCCGGAGCAGCCGCCACCTTGGACAAACACGCGCAGCTTCAGCTCCGGATTGCCCTCCTCGGCCACCAATTCGGCCACTTTGGCGGCTGCGCTGTCTGTGAAGATCAGCGGAGCAGGCATCGCAGTGGGGATGTTTTCGGCTACTGCACTCATGGTTTACCTCGTCTCAAAAATAAAAGATATCGCGACGGCGTCGGACAAAAAATTCGGGCTTCACGCCCCAGTGCAAAATATGGTAGCCCAATTCTCTCAATGGCGCCCTCACTGGTTGTTTGCCGCCAATTTCAGTGTGGGTTTGTCTTCCTGCTCGCGCTCACCAACCATGGGCTTGAGCTGCCCCTCGATGGTGGCACCCTGATGCATCTCCAACGCCTTGTAAAACACATCGCCCTCGACCCGCGCCTTGGGTTGCAGCTCCAACAGCGCCAGCGCGTGCACGGGACCTTTGACATGGCCGTTGATGATGACGTGATCTGCATGGATCTGCCCGCAGACGCTGGCCTCTTCGCTAACCACCAAAATGCTGGGCGCGTCCTTGATGGCGCGAATGTCACCCACCACTTCACCGTCCACACGCAAGCCATCTTCAAAGGTGACATGGCCGTTGATTCGCGTGCCTTGTGCGATCAGGCTCTTGATGGGCGGTTGTTTCTTTTTACCAAACATGGGGACTCTCCAAACGAAGGACTGAGATCACTGCCGGACGGTGTGCACCGACTTGACAGCGCCTCCTTGCAGCAAACGCGCGGTGACGGTTTTTACCACAGCACTCGGCGGCACCTCCATCAACCCTTCCTCGCGCAGATAGCCGCGGATCACCACGCCCTGCGTCCTGGGCTTGTCTGCGGTTGACCAAGGCTGACCATCTTGCGTGCCAGTGAAGGTGATTTCAAGTGTTCCTTTGAATTCAGGCGCGTTTTTGGTGGGCTGGATCATCAGCGCCTGCCAACGTATCTTGCTCTCGGCCACCCGCTCGACCTGCAAGCCGCGAATGTCCAGCGCTGCGCTGCCCGTGCCGGGCATCATCCGCTCAAAGAAACCCAGGTCGTTGCGCAAGGTCTGGTTTTCGATTTCGAGCTGGCGCAGCTGCAGACGAATTTGCTCTTGCGCCACCCGCTCGGCAGTGAGCAGGCTGTCGGACGTGTTGGAAACCAGCTGCGACTTGCCGAGCGCTTCGTGCAATACCACCAGCTCGCCGCGCAGCTGCTCCAGTTCCTGCTTGGCGTTGCGGTCCAAGCCCGCAATGTCTTTTCCAAACTCAAACGCCCAAAGTGCCAGCGCCCCCGAAAAGCCAATGACCACTGCGCCCAGCAACCACCGAAATGGCCAGGGTAAGGCGCTGCGCACCGACATGCGGGGCGTGTTGTGGGCCAAGCGTCTGCGAAACGGCCGAAAACGCATTCCAACTCCCTTCAACCGAAAAAATGCAAGTCAACGTAACCCGGTGGCAGAAAGCAAAAAACCGCCCCAAGCTGACTTGATGGCGGTTTTTTGAGTGGGCAGCTGGCGATTAACGCTTGCTGAACTGCTTGCGGCGACGTGCAGAACGGAAACCGACTTTCTTGCGCTCGACCTCACGGGCATCGCGGGTCACGAAACCGGCTTGCGACAGCTCTGGCTTGAGCGTGGCGTCGTAGTCGATCAGCGCTCGGGTGATGCCGTGGCGCACCGCGCCAGCCTGGCCAGACTCACCACCACCGTGCACGTTGACCATCACGTCAAACGTCTCGGCGTGGTTGGTTAGCAGCAGCGGCTGCTTGGCGATCATGATGGAAGTTCCCCGGCCAAAGTAGGCCTGAATGTCCTTGCCGTTCACGACGATTTGGCCGGAGCCTTTTTTCAGAAACACACGAGCGACGCTGGATTTGCGACGGCCGGTGCCATTGTTCCATTCACCAATCATTCAAGGCTCCTTAGATGTCCAGCACTTGCGGCTGTTGGGCAGTGTGCGGATGCTCAGCGCCGCCGTACACCTTGAGCTTCTTGATCATGGCGTAGCCGAGCGGGCCTTTGGGCAGCATGCCCTTGACAGCCTTCTCGAGCGCGCGGCCGGGGTGCTTGGCCTGCATGTCGCGGAAGTTGGTGGCGTAGATACCGCCGGGGTAACCCGAGTGGCGGTAGTAAATTTTGTCGATGGACTTGTTTCCCGTGACGCGGATTTTGGCCGCATTGATGATGACAATGAAGTCACCGGTGTCGACGTGAGGCGTGTAAATGGCCTTGTGTTTGCCGCGCAGTCGGAGAGCCACTTCACTGGCAACTCGTCCGAGGACCTTGTCGGTCGCGTCAATCACAAACCACTCGTGCGTCACGTCAGCGGGTTTGGCGCTGAACGTTTTGGTCATGAGTTTTCTCTGGGTAGAGTGGGTTTGGCGGCTCTTTTCCACGGTCGGTGTTTCTCTGCTGGAAACCTCTTAGGTGGGTTTGCAACCCATTGGGATCCTCACGGAGCCCGCCTTATTGCCTTCGCCGCGGAGCCATAAGTGCGCTGCGAAGCCTTCGATTGTACGAAGTTTTGACCCGCCCACACAAGTTTCGTGCGGTGTGTGTGCCCGTGACGCTACCATTGATCCCCTATGTTCTCTTACCGACACGCCTTCCACGCTGGCAACCACGCCGACGTGCTCAAGCACACGACGCTGATCGCCGCCCTGCGCCACCTGATGCAGAAAGAACCGCCGATCACTTTGGTGGACACCCACGCCGGAGCGGGCCTGTACCGGCTTGATGGCGACTACACCGAAACCGGCGGCGAGGCCAAAGACGGCATCGTCAAGCTCATGGCAGCGCTGCGGCCAGCCCAAGGCACGGGCGTGACCGCCTGTGCGGCGCTGGACGACTACCTCGATCGGATCGCAGAGTTCAATCCCTCGGGCAGCCTGCGCGTCTACCCCGGCTCGCCATTTGTGATGCACGCGCTGCTGCGCGAAGCTGAGCGAGACCGGTTGAAACTGTTCGAGTTGCACCCAACCGACGGCAAGACGCTGGACGCCAACATCGCCCAGCTCGATGCGGGGCGGCAAATCACGGTCAGCCGGCAGGACGGGTTTGAAGGGCTCACACCGCTGTTGCCACCGCCGCCCTCGGCCACCGGCTCCAAGCGGGCCTGCGTGCTGATCGATCCCAGCTACGAGATCAAGAGCGACTACGGGCGGGTCAGTGCCTGCATCCAGGATTCGCTCAAGCGCTTCCCTACGGGCACCTACATGGTCTGGTATCCCATCATTCCCCGCCCTGAGGCGCACGACCTGCCCAAACGCCTCAAGACACTGAGCACGCAGGCCAAACGCCCCTGGCTCCACGCCACCCTGGCGATTGGCCAAGACCCGACACACGGACCGGACGACCGGCCCGGGCTGACTGCCAGCGGCATGTTTGTGATCAACCCGCCGCACACGCTGAAGGCGGCGCTGCAACAGGCGCTGCCGGTGCTGCTCAACGTGCTGGGCCGCGGGCGGGGCAAGGGCCAGACGCTGGAGAGCGGCGGCTGACAAACCTGCGAGCGTCTGCGAAGGCCTGAGAGCACTTGCAAGCGTCTGCCTCGGGCTGGATATGTGGCCCGCTTGGTTCCGGAACGCGCGCGGGGAAAACCCCGACGGCTCACTCAAACATTAGCCGACCGATCGGTCGGCTAATTGTCTATACTGCGGTTCACGCCTCATTTAAGGCGCAGGAGACCGCCGATGTACACCCAATCGTTCAGCACATCCGATACAGACGCCAAGCCCAGCAAGCCCTCCGTGGTGGCGCCCATCAGCACCGAGACCGCCGCCCGGCAGACCCACTTCGACGCGGTGATCGACGCCGACGGCAAGATCGAGCCGCGCGACTGGATGCCCGAGGCCTACCGCAAAACCCTGGTGCGCCAGATCAGCCAGCACGCTCACAGCGAAATCGTGGGCATGCTGCCCGAAGGCAACTGGATTTCGCGCGCGCCCAGCTTGAAGCGCAAAACGATCCTGATCGCCAAGGTGCAAGACGAAGCGGGTCACGGCTTGTATCTGTATTCCGCTGCCGAAACCCTGGGCACCAGCCGCGACCAGATGCAGGCCGACCTGCACAGCGGGCGCGCCAAGTACAGCTCCATCTTCAACTACCCCACCCTGAACTGGGCCGACACGGGCGTGATCGGCTGGCTAGTCGATGGCGCGGCGATCATGAACCAGATCCCGCTGTGCCGCTGCTCGTACGGTCCGTATGCGCGCGCCATGATCCGCGTCTGCAAAGAAGAAAGCTTCCACCAGCGCCAGGGCTTTGAGTCGCTGCTGGTGATGATGCAGGGCACGCCTGAGCAAAAAGCCATGGTGCAAGACGCGGTGAACCGCTACTGGTGGAAATGCCTGGCGATGTTCGGTCCGCCCGACACTGAGAGCCCCAACAGCGTGCAAGGGATGCGCTGGGGCATCAAACGCATCTCCAACGACGACCTGCGCCAGAAATTCATCGACGCCACCGTGCCCCAGGCCGAGGTGCTGGGCGTGACCTTGCCCGACCCTGACCTGAAGTGGAACGAGGCGCGGGGTCACCATGACCACGGCCAGATCGACTGGGACGAGTTCTGGGCCACCGTCAACGGCTACGGTCCCTGCAACAAAGAGCGCCTGGCCACCCGCGTGAAGGCGCACGAGCAAGGCCAGTGGGTGCGCGACGCCGCGCTGGCGCACGCCCACAAACAACAGCAGCGAGCCCAGAAGGCGGCCGCATG